>JASLJD010000066.1 GCA_030152625.1 Erysipelothrix sp. | reverse complement strand
CATTTTATAATGAAATCGAATTGGCCGCTTCTTTTGCTCCAAACTATGAACTCTATGCCATCACAGGGAGTAATGGAAAAACCACAACAACCCGCCTTCTTGAACATATCTTTCAAAGCGCGGAAGAAAAATCTTTTGCAGCCGGCAATATAGGTTATGCTTTAAGTCAAGCAATATGGGATAAGGGCAATGATGATTACAAGGTTGCTCTTGAAATATCTGCTTTTCAACTAGAGGGTTTAGAAAAAGTTCACTTCCCTTATGCTGCGATTTTAAATTTGAGTCCAGATCATTTAGACCGTTATGAGACAGCAGATAATTATTATGCTGCGAAAAGGAAAATATTTGATTACAGTGACCATGTTATTATTAATATTGATGATGCGAATTTAAGATCCAATCGTGATCAAGAGAAAAGCATCGGACTTTCTTTGAAAGAAAAGTCTGACATCTATCTTAAAGATCAAGTTCTTTATTTTTTTGATGGAGCGAGCATATCCTTAAAAGGGCTGTCACTTCAAGGTGAACACAATCGATATAATGCTGCTTTTGCTGCGAGCTTAGCTTATTTCGCAGGGATTGAGATCGACAAAATTGAAGCAAGCTTAAAAACTTTTCAAGGGGTAGAACATCGCTTAGAATATTTGGGTAAGATCGATGCGGTTCATTATTATAATGATTCTAAAGCTACCAATCCAGAAGCCAGCTTGGCTGCCTTAAAACGTTTTGATCAAGCGGTTTTATTATTGGCAGGTGGCAAGGATGAAGGCAATGATTTTTCCATTTTAAAAAACGAAGCCGAACGTGTGAAAAAAGCCTATCTTTTTGGAGAAAGTGCAAAAGCGATGGCGCCTTACTTTAGGGAGTCGGAAGTTTTCAATGATTTGGAAGAAGCCTTTAAAGCGGTGAAACTTGAAATGGAAGCCGATGATGTGGTATTGTTATCACCGGCATGTGCTAGCTATGATCAGTATAAGAATTTTGAAGAGCGCGGCGCAGCTTTTAAAAAATTAATAAAAACTCGCTAAGAGTTTTTTTTATTCCTTAAATCATGTATTATATGCATAGTATCGAGGTGGCGTATGGATTTTAAAAGTCAAAGAATACAGATGTTGTTAACACTTCGACTTCAACAGCTTCGTAAAAAGGGTATGACTGGGATAACGATTCACGATTTGGAATGGTTGTTTGAACGGCTTGCTCAGCACAAAGCTAAACGAGGTCGCATCAGTGAGCTTGCAGATTTAATATTCAGTACCAGTGATGATGATATTGTTCGCTACATGGCTCTTTTCGCTAATCAAACAGCATATTATCAAACACTTGATGATTTCAGTGAGTTGATCGTAGGAGATGATGATATTGAAAAATGAAGGTCGCTATCATTTGCAAATCTTCGCAGGTTTTCTCGTTCTCGTAATAGCTCTTTTTTCGGCATCGGTGATGGAGCATCTTAAAACAGGGGTTGGTTTTGGAAAAGATGCTCGTTTAATCGTGCAAAGTGAAAAGAAAAAAGATCTCGATCGCTTTATTCGCGATAGCTATTATGAGGGTCGTGAAACAAGGAAGTCGAAGATTTCAGATAACCGCTACCTCCTCACTGTCTCCGGTTTAGAACATCTTTCAGATTATGAAAATTTAATGATGAACAATGTGAGCGATTTAAAAATTCTCGCAAGTGGATCCTTTGGTTCAATCACAAGATTGCAGAATAATCAGAGCTTTATTGCTGTGTATTTTCTTGTCTTAGCCTTAGCTATTCTTGCGTATTTTTTAAATCGTTTTCGTTTTTTAGGGATCTTTCCAGTCGCTGAAATTGCTTTTATATTGCTTCTCTCATTAGCAAGCATCCAAATCATTGGTTATCCTTTTACGAAAACACTTTGGTATGCAATGCTCGTTGCTTTGATGCTTCTTTTATATCAAAAGCAAGCGCTTTTGAGTCATTTTAAAGGTGAAAGTCTCCAGCATTTTCTAAAAGAAAACAAGCACAAATTCAAACCTTATCAGATTTATTATATGGCGTCTTTTTTCAGCTTATCGCTTTTACTGTATGCTAGCAGTCAATATTCATTTTTCCCGGTTGCTGCCTATTTCCTCATGTTATCTTTTTGGATTTTGATCTTTTATCTTCTCAAAAAGTATTTAATCTTCCCCTTGATTGAAAAAGGTATTGCAACAAGCGAAGCGATTTATTTTTATGATTATCCTGTTTTTTCTTGGCGTAAAAAGGTTGAGAAAAATTTCAAATGGGTGCAAAGAATTCTCATGCTTGCTTTCACTTTGTCTTTGCTTGTCGCTCTTGTTTTTGGTTTAGAGTATCGAGAAGGGGACGATTTCTCTGAACAAAATGTCATGATTGTCAGTGATTCTCAACCCGATACCTACTTACAAATTCAAGCTATTTTGCATCGCGAAGATTTTTTTGAGTCCCAAAAGGACTATGAGGTCAGTGAACAAGAAAGTTTATGGATTCGTTTTAATCAAGATGTTTCCTATCTCGATTTAGATTACTTACAGCGAATTGTGAGCGAAGAACTGGATTTGGAAGTTTGGTTCTATAAAACACATGCTTTTGTCAATCCCCTTACGGATGCTGTTTATTATAGTCGTTTACTGCTTTCTCTGCTGATATCGGTAGCGATTTATGCTCTCTTATCAAGTGAGTTAACCGTCATCCCTGTTCTGACAGCAGCAAGCTTAAGTTTGTTTTTCTTTATCTTTCTCATTCTAAGCTATCGGATTACTTGGACAAGAGAAATTATCTTCCTAACTTGGATTATTCCTTATGTTTCAGTGAGCCTGTCTCTTTATGAGGAAAAACTTTTCCATGATCTGGGGCATCGAGAAGCGATCTTAGATCTGAGTGCGAGCAATCTTGTCTATTTATTAATCATGTCCTTTCCAATTTTAGTTGTGGTTCCTACGAGCATCGCCTTGGAAATGGTCTTACTTTTTTCGCTTCTCTTTCTCAGTGTGCATTTTGGTTTTTGTCTGGTGAGTGCTGTAAAGAAACGGTGGATTGAATAATGTTTAAAACTGAACTGGCTGCTTCGATTTTTGAATTTTGGAATTTAAACGAAGCACAAAAAGAAGAACTTTTCTCCCCTAAGAAGAAAGTCCTTCAACAAGAATCTTTTACAAGTTTTTTAAAAAACGCAGAAAATTTGATGATTGCTGGGGACTATGATGCCGATGGTGTCATGGCTACGAGCATTGCCGCAAAACTAGCGGAGAAAATGGACATTGCTTATGGCTATTATATTCCTAATCGTTTAAAGGAAGGCTATGGTTTGTCTGAAAAAACAGTGAGCATGGCTCATGAGCGCGGCTATACGGATTTATTGCTTGTTGACAATGGCGTAAAAGCCCAAAAAGCCCTTCAAAAAGCGCTTGACTATGGCATGCGTGTAGCGGTCGTAGATCATCACCTTATTGAAGATGAGCTTTCAGAAGAAATCCTTTGGTATCATCCAGAACTAATCGAAGACCCCTATTTTAAAGATATGTCAGCAGCGGGCTTGCTCTATGCACTTGCTGAAAGCATGGGGCTAGAAGACCCTTATTTAGCCAGTTTAGCCGCTGTTGCAACCGTGGCTGATGTGATGCCCTTATGGGGGAAAAATCGAGAAATTGTGAGGACAGGTCTTGATGCTTTGAATCGTTATCGCTTCGCTCAATTTGAATATTTGGTGAATGCACGTTATCTTAAATACTACACAGCTGAGGTGATCGCCTTTCAAATCAGCCCTAAGATCAATGCAATGGGACGTTTGTCAGATATCGCCAACATCAATACAGCAGTCCGCTATTTCCTTAGTCAAAATCCCCAGGTGATTAAGGATTTCTCAAAGCAAGTTCTTAGCTTAAATAATCAACGAAAAGAAATGAGTAAAGAACAAGAAGAAATTGCGCTTTCTTTGATGAGTGATGATCCAGTACAAGTCATTGTTCATCCTTCTTTTCATGAAGGTCTTTTAGGGATTATCGCTAATAAGGTCAGTGAAAAAAGTCAAAAACCCAGTATCTTACTCAAACCTTATGAAACAATGTATAAAGGGAGTGCTCGAAGTATGAGTCATTCTTTATCGGAACTTTTTTCTTTTGTTTCCGATGAGCATTTTGTGCAAAAAGGCGGTCATGATTTTGCTTATGGGATGACGGTTAAAAAAGATGCGCTTGCTCACTTAAAACAAGATTTGAATAAAGCTATTTCAAAAGTGACGCTGATGGAAGAGCGGCAAGATGCTCTTTTGATCAATGCTGAATGGCTCAAGCCTGAAGCTTTAGAAGAACTTCGCTTTTTTGAACCATTTGGTGAAGCTTTTCAGCTGCCTAACCTAGAAATTCCTTTAACAGAAAGTTTTCGCGTTTACCGAATGAATGGTTATGGCTATAAGATGCGCTTTAAAGATTTTGAAGCAGTTTACTTTTCACCCAAACACAGTTATGAAGAAGTTTCCAATGCTCGTTCGATCCTGTGTCGTTTAGACATGCAATCGAAATATGGACTGCAAGTTTATGTCGAAGATATTCGCTAATATGATATGATGGTGAAAAGGAGGAAACTATGAAAAAGACCATGATTCTTTTTCTCTCACTTTTTTTATGCTTGCAGACAGCGTTACCTCTTTTCGCTGAAAGTACAGAAGAAGTCGAGGAGAAAGAAGTTCAAGAAGTTCAAGAAGTTGAAGAAGAACAAGAAGAAACTGTGGAGATCATCATCCATCAAAGAGACTACAGCCTTGAACAACACTCCAGCTTCAATATCGGTTACGAACTGACAAAAGACCTTCCTGTCGAATTCCAAGTTCTTAAACCGGAGATTTTGTCGATCAATGAAGAAGGGAAAATGACAGGCAAAAAACCAGGAGAAACCGAAGTTGTTTTAGAAGTTGAAGATGGTGATCATATTGTAAGTGCCAGCGTTTTTGTGACGGTTTATGCACCTGAAGAACCTGGTGAGGTTTTTTTTCCAAACAAAGAGTTTTATTTAATTCGCGATTTAAGTTATCAAGTCCCTTATGAATTAGAGGGTCAAGTCACGGTGAAAGATTTGGTTTGGCACTCATCCAATCCGGAGGTTGCGACGGTAGAAAATGGCATTGTTTATGGGCATCGCATTGGGGAAACGGTGATTGAAGCACACGCTCCTGATAATAAGGCAAGCATGCGGATTGAAGTGACAGCTCCTTTGCGGGCGATTGAATTCAATCTTGATCGCTTAGAAATGACGCTCAACGAGGAACAAAAAATGCCGGAACTTGTCTACATACCCTATGATACAACCAGTCAAAAACGTGCAAGATTTTCGATCGAAGACCCAGAAATTGTAGCGATTGAAGGCGATTCTTTACGTGCTAAAAAAATAGGGAAAACAAAAATTTTGGCGAAAGTCAATCATTTAGAAGCTGAGCTTGAAGTAGAAGTTAAGGCACCCAAAACAGCCAGTGGTGCGAATATTTTAGCGCTGGAACTTGGAAGAGATGAAGCGCAACGCTTGTTTTTAAAACATGATGATTTGGCGCTTTATGATGCGAAAACCTTTGTTTTAAAGTGGCCAGAAGAAGCAATTTTGAAACAACAGAAAGAGCAAATGCGTTTTGATCTTTATCTCGTCTTAGATCCCAAGCTTTATCGAGGGAATGTTTTGGAGCGTTTGGCCTTGCCAGCGGGGCTTTTAAAAAATTTAAAAGCAGAACAAAGCTTCCACCTCCATCTTTATGATAGCAATGAAAAACATTATCTTTCTTATCATTTCGAACATGCCTTTGAACAAACAATCGATCTGAATTTTCGCTTTGAAGAAGTAAGTGAAGTCGATAAGGGACGCTTCAAACTATCCGATGGTTCTTATCATTTTGAACTTAAACAAGAAGCTGGTTTTCCAGTCGGGACGAAAGTCAGTTTACCATCCAGTCTTTTTCCAGATGAACACGGTCTTTACTTTCTGTACTTAAAAGATGATCAAGAACTCCTTGATTTAGAGAAAACGATGGATTTAAGTGAGGACATTATTCAAATTGAACTTGAAGGCAATGAATATATTTTAAGTCCCACAAAATTGAGTTCAATAAGTGATCAAGCCGTCATTTGGACCTTGAGTTTAAGCTTTTTATGCTTTCTAATTTTTATTGCATATCGTTATTATTCCTTAAAAGATTAAAACTATGCTATAATACAAATATATTTGGAGGGTATTATGGATCTTAAAAAACATATTGCTACAATAGAAGGTTTTCCCAAAGAGGGAATTAAGTTTAGAGATATCACACCACTGATGGCCAATGGTAAAGCCTTTGCAGAAGCGACAAGACGCTTTGAAGCTTTTGCTAAAGAAGTTGGTGCCGAAGTGATTGTAGGACCTGAATCAAGAGGCTTTATTTTTGGTTGTCCGGTCGCTTACAGCTTGGAAATTGGCTTTGTGCCAGTTCGCAAGCCCAATAAATTACCAAGAGAAACCATTAGTTATAAATATGATTTAGAATATGGTTCCAATGAATTACATATCCATAAAGATAGCATTCAAAAAGGACAGAAAGTCTTGATTATTGACGATCTTTTAGCTACTGGCGGTACGATTGATGCAAGTGTTAAACTTGTCGAAGCTTTAGGTGGCGAAGTGGTCGGTTGCGGGTTTTTAATCGAATTGACAGAATTAAAAGGCCGCGATAAATTGGATGATATTGAAATTTTTACCATTATGCAGTATTAAGGATGGATAAAAAACGAAGAGAACCTCTTCGTTTTTTCATTATTATAAAAGAAAGATGAAAGGGGTGAGCCCATGCTTAAAGAAAAAAAGCGAATTACCATTGATGATGTGATGAATGAAGCACGGCGTTATATTTCTCGTCCAGAAAGTTTGGATTTGATTCATCGCGCTTATGAGTATGCAGAAGAGAAACATGCTGGACAATATCGTAAAAGTGGCGAGCCTTATGTGACCCATGTCTTACATGTAGCCTATATTCTCGCACAACTCACCACCTCGCCAACAACTATCGCCGCAGGGCTCTTACATGATGTCATTGAAGATTGTGATGTCAGTTTTGAAGAATTAGCATCTGATTTCAATGAAGAAATCGCCACGCTTGTGGAAAGTGTCACCAAAATTGGTAACATTGAATTTAAAGATGAAAAAGAATACCAAGCAGCAAACCATCGAAAAATATTCATTGCTATGGCGAAAGATGTTCGTGTTATTTTTATTAAATTGGTTGATCGCTTGCACAATATGCGCACACTCCAGTTTCAACCACCGGTAAAGCAAAAAAAGATTGCAGCTGAGACTTTGGATGTTTACGCACCGATTGCCCATCGACTGGGTTTTGGTGAAATTAAAACAGAGTTAGAAGATCTTTCTTTTTCTTATCTATATCGCGATAAATATTATGAAATTGCTCGTTTAGTCGATGATCGAAAAACGGAGCGTGATGCACAAGTAACGCGCATGATCGAAGACATTTCGCAATTGTTGATTGAAAAAGGAATTAAGTTCCGTATTTTTGGTCGTTCAAAACATTTATACAGCATTTATAAAAAGATGGATGAAAAAAACAAACGTTTTGATGAAATTCTTGACCTTTTGGCAATCCGCATTATTACCGAAACAGAATTGAATTGTTATGAGGTTTTGGGTTATATTCATGCTCAATATCGCCCAATCCCCGGTCGCTTTAAAGACTATATAGCCATGCCTAAAATGAACATGTACCAATCCCTCCATACGACCATTGTCGGTGAAGGTGGCAATATTTTTGAAGTTCAGATTCGAACTGAGAAAATGGATGAAGTAGCGGAAAGAGGGGTCGCGGCTCATTGGCATTATAAGGAAGGAAGCGATGGTACGGATGCCTCTCGTCAAAAGGAAATCGAAGAGCGCCTTTCTTGGTTTAGAGACTTCAGCAAAATTACCGAAGATTTTGATGAAGATGCCTTAGAATATATGAACGTCTTACAAAAAGATATTTTTGAAGCCAATGTCTATGTGATGACACCGCGTGGTCGTGTGATTGATCTACCACCTGGCGCAACTCCCATCGATTTTGCTTATCGGATCCATACGGAAGTTGGTCATCAAACCGTCGGGGCGGTTGTCAATGGAACCTTGGTTCCGCTGAATACGGAATTGAAGACAGGGGATGTTGTCCAAATCAATACCTCCAATCAATCAGAACCAAGTGAAGATTGGCTGAATGTGGTGAAGACCAATCATGCTCGCAATAAAATCCGCAGCTACTGGTCTAAGAAAAGGAAAAAAGATCAAGAAGCATTGATTCAAAAAGGGCAATCCATTTTTCGAGAAGAAGCTCATAAACGCGGTTTTGATGAAAAAGAACTTTTAGAGTCGAAACAACTCGAAAGTATTTGCAGCCAATTTTCTATTCACAGTGAAGATGACTTGATGGTTGCCTTAGCCAATAAATCCTTAACAAGCCACGCTCTTTTTGAAAAAATGGGACCACAACAAAGACAGACATCCGAAACAGAAAAAATCGATCGTGTGGTTAAACGCAATTTACCACGTCCAAGCAGCAATAAGGCTGGGGTGATGGTTGAAGGCATTGATTCCATGAAGTTATCCTTGAGTAAATGTTGCAATCCTGTCTACGGTGAAGATATTATTGGCTTTGTCACCAAAGGTCAGGGTGTCAAAGTGCATCGCAAAGATTGTCGAAATATGGAAGATGTTACAGAGCGTCTTATCGATGTTGTTTGGGATAAACATCACGAAGACGGTGAATATGAAGCGGTCTTACAGATTGTTTCCATGGATCGCAATTTCTTACTGACCGACCTTGTCACCAGCACATCGCAGCTTAAAATCAAACTCAATGAAGTCAACTCTGTAGTGAACGAAGATTTGGTCCACGTAACAACTACCATGCGGGTTGTGGTGAGAGATATCCAGCATCTTCGAAGCCTCATGGCTAATTTAAGAAAAGTCGATTCGGTTGTCCGCGTGACAAGAATGAATTTATAAATTGCTTTTAAAGACTCTTTATGATAGAGTTATACATGAAAATTCGTTGATCATGATTGAATTCAAGACTGTTTTTACAGAGAGATGGCACTTGCTGAAAGCCATTAAAACATGCTTGGATGTGACCCATGGGAGAAGTGTCTTTGAACGAAGTAGAAGACATCGTAACTCGCGTTAAGAGCTTAAGTATGAAAAGAAAGGTGGTACCGCGCTTTACGCGTCCTTGGTAGCACCTTTTTGTATCTAAAAGGAGGATTTTATGTCGCAATTCAGAGCCCCAAGAGGGACACAAGATGTTTTTGGAGAAGAAGTTTTAAAATGGCAGTATCTCGAAGAAAAAGCCCGAGATTTGTGCCGGCGCTATCATGTCAGTGAAATGCGTACACCGATCTTTGAACATACTGAAGTTTTTGATCGTGGCAATGATGCCAGTGATGTTGTGAATAAAGAGATGTACAGCTTTGAAGATCGAGGCGGTCGTTCATTGACCCTTAAACCAGAAGGAACAGCTGGATTAATCCGGGCTTACACCCAACACAAACTTTACGCTCAAGGTGGCGGTGTGCAGCGTTACTATTACATTGCACCCAATTTCCGTTATGAGAGACCTCAAAAAGGTCGAATGAGAATTCACCATCAATTCGGCGTTGAATTTCTAGGTGTAGAAAGCCCTTATGTGGATGTCGAAGCCTTGCTTTTAGGTTTGGATTATTTAGACAGCCTTGGTCTTAAAGACTATCAGGTTTTGATCAATACTTTAGGGGATCAAGAAAGTCAAGAAGCTTATAAGAAAGCTTTACGTAATCACTTTAAGGAAGATTTACCAAGCCTTTGTGAGGATTGCCATCGTCGTTATGAGCAAAATCCATTGCGCATGCTTGATTGTAAAAAGGATCAGGATCATCCAGCGATGAAAAGCGCTCCTGAAAACAAAGATTATCTTAATGAAAGCTCTCAAGCTTACTTTGAAAAAGTTATTAAGATTTTAGATGCAGAGGGCATCGACTACAAAATCGACACGCGTCTTGTTCGTGGACTGGATTATTATCACCACACAGTTTTTGAAGTTGTTTCAACCGATCCCAAAGCAGGATCACAGGCTACGCTTTTTGCAGGTGGTCGCTACAGTCATCTTGTGGAATACTTCGGTGGACCGCAAGAAAGCGCCGTTGGTTTTGGGATGGGCCTTGAAAGATTGCTCTTGTATTTAGACATGGCCGATCTCAGTCCAAAATTCGAAGAATCGCTTGATGTTTACGGGATGCCATTATCAGCTGAAACAGAAGCAATGCTTTTCCGTTTAACGCATCGTCTTCGTCAAAAAGGCTACGCAGCAGATTTAGATATGGAAGGCAAATCCATGCGCGCTCAATTTAAGCTTGCCGATCGTTTCAACGCGAAAGTGGTTGCGATCTGTGGTGAAGATGAGCTGAAAGAAAATAAGGTTAGTTTAAAAAATCAAAAGACGGAAGAACAGGTCACTGTTGACTTTGAAGATGCAATCAGTAAAATAGAAGAATGGATAGGGGAATAGATATGGAACGAACACATTATAATGGGAAATTAAGAATGGATCATGTGGGCGAAAAGGTGAGTTTAGTCGGTTGGGTTTCTCGTCGAAGAAACTTCGGTTCGATTAACTTTATCGATCTTCGCGACCGAACAGGGATTATCCAACTTGTCTTGAACCAAGATGAGTTTGAAGAGGTTAAAAAAGTTAAAAGCGAATATGTTTTACATGTGAAGGGTATTGTTCGCGAACGTCAAGACAAAAACCCTGATCTCCCAACGGGGGATGTGGAAATTGATGTCGAGGAATTAAAGATTGTTAATGAAGCAAAACAAACACCGATGATTATCGCAGATAAAACAGATGCTTTAGAAGATACACGTTTGAAATATCGTTATTTAGATCTTCGCCGTCCGATTATGCAAAAGCGCTTAGTCACACGTTTTGAGATTGTCAAAGAGATGCGGAATACATTGGAAGAGGAGGGTTTCATCGATATTGAAACACCCCTCTTAACAAAATCGACACCGGAAGGTGCCCGTGAATACCTGGTGCCATCGCGCGTTCATCCTGGAGAGTTTTATGCCTTAGCGCAATCGCCACAAATTTTCAAACAACTCTTGATGATTGCTGGTTTCGAACGTTATTATCAGGTTGCTCGTTGTTTTAGAGACGAAGACTTGCGCGCAGATCGTCAACTTGACTTTACCCAAGTTGATATTGAAGCATCTTTCCTAAAACGTGATTCTTTCTTAGCAATCATTGAAAAGATTGTGGAAAATGTCATGGTGAATGTTTTAGAAGAAGAAAAACCAAAAATTGATCGCATGTCCTTTATGGATGCCATGAATATCTACGGAAGCGACAAACCCGATCGTCGTTTTGAAATGACTTTAGAAGATATGAACGATGTTTTTGCGGAAACGGAATTCAAGGTCTTCCAAAATGTATTGAAAGATTCGGGCCATTTAAAAGCAATCGTCTTGAAAGATGCGGCCGATCAAGTTTCACGTCGCGTGAGCGATGGCTACACCGAACTGGTTAAAAAATATGGTTTGGGTGGACTTGTCGTTATGAAATATGAAAACGAAACATTCTCAGGTCCTGCGAAGTTCTTTTCAGAAACAGAATTGAATGCAATGATTGAAAAACTGAATGTGGAAGAGAATGATGTTGTTTTCATTGGAAGTGGTGAATGGG
>JASLJD010000034.1 GCA_030152625.1 Erysipelothrix sp. | reverse complement strand
GCATCATAAACCACCCCTATCCTTATATACTTATACTATATCACAAATAAGCTCGATGCTTTTTCTCTTGATATAAGGTTTTTCAATTACTGATGACATGAGTTCGGCAATTCGTGACATGAGGTTCTTAAAACGCTTGATTTGACTTATGATGACTGTGCAAGGAAATTGCAGGAAAGGAGCAATACAATGATGAATAGAAATTGGAAAAAATTATTTGTATCACTGTTTAGTGCCGTATTACTTATTGGACTTGGATCATCGGTTGTGCAGGCGGAGGAAAATCCTTTGAATGCGAAAACTGATATTGAAGTCACTGTTGAAGAGGGTGAAATTATCGAACCGCCAACAGAAGGTGATGGTGGTGAAGAAAATCCAGGTGGACAAAATGGACAATTATCTATTTGGGTCAAACCATTAGAAATGAAGTTCAGTGGTAAATACGATGAAGTGAAAGATTACAATTTAGACCTTGTTATTAATGAAAAAGATAATGGTCATACTTTAGATTATCGTCGTTTGGGTGTTGCGGACATTCGTTCCGATGAAATCGGTTGGGACTTGAATGCTCATTTAACGGATCTTACAACAGATGATGGCCGTGATGCTGTTGATGCAGCAAACTATCGTATGTTGATGAACTTGAAAGCCGAAAAATATATTATCGAAGACGGTGAGGTTACCGGTATCGACGAAAGCGATGATAACGGTGTTAAAATCAATAATAATGTTGAAATCAGTAAAACCCCGGTATCGCTTGCAAAAGTTTCAAAAGATGCTGAGAACCGTGCAGGTAAAGCTTATACATCGATTAAGATGGAAGATATTAAATTAAACTTTGATGCAAATACTGGTACAAAAGGTAACTATAAAGGTCAAGTTATTTGGGACCTATCCAGTGCAGCAGAATAAATAGAAGAAACTTTTGAAGAGGGAAACCTCTTCTCAAGTTTTTGATTAAAAATTAATGATTCAGGAGGTGTTAGTATGAAAAAATGGACAAAGATAATCATGGTGTTTTTATTGATGCTTCTACCTTTAGAAACAATTAAAGCAGAAGAGTCAAGCAATCAAGGCCCCGCTTTTACGATTGAACCTGTTTTCCCTAAAAATCAAATTGACAATGAAGCCGGTTATTTTCATTTGGATATTCGAGATAAAAAGAAGCAAACGATCGATGTTGTCGTTCATAACAACTCAAAAAAAGAACAAGCATTTGAAATTTATTTTAATATAGCCAAAACAAATCGAAATGGTTTAATCGTTTATGAAGATGATCTTTCAGAAAAACCGAATCATACACTTCCATACGATATCGAGAAACATGTTAAGCTATCAAATCAGGAAATGAAAGTTCCTGCTCAATCTCAGAAGAAACTGAGTATGACTTTGGACTATGCGGACTTAGATTACCCAGGTATCTTGATGGGAGCCTTAACGGTTCGGGAACATCTAGAGCCAGAAACTCAAGGTATTTCTCATCAGTACCAGTACACAATGGGGGTTGTTTTATCTCAAGATGGCCGCAAAGATCTTCCAGGAAGCAAAACCTTTGAAATGAATGATGTTTCCTTAGGCTTGGATGGCGGGCACAAAGTTTTGGACTATTATGTTGATAATTTAGAAAACAACATAGCCCGAGATTTAAATTTTAAAACTACGCTCAGCAATCTCGATACCGAACAATTAATTTTTAATGAAAAACTTGAGGATTTTTCAATCGCTCCGAATGGACGCTTACCGCTTCGTTTGGACTGGTTGAAAAAAGAAGTTAAACCAGGTAATTATCGCTTAAAACTTGAATTAAATGATGGACAGGAAGTTTGGACACACGATTTTAAAGTAGAACAAGAACGGGCAGACAATTTAAATGCGGAAGCAAGTTATAAAGTTCGTATCCCAGCTTGGACCTTTCCCTTCTGTGTGATGCTCGGTTTTCTAACAATCGTCAATACGATTTATCTTATGCAAAGACAAAATAAACGTGAAGAATAGGAGGTATTGACATCATATTTTTAATTATCGGAAGCTTGACACTGAATAATCTTTTGCCCCCTTCTGTAACGAAAATACCCAAAGCAAGCTCAGTGATGACAACAGCGGTAACAGACTTCAGTGTTAAGATCGAAACAAAAGCAAAAAAAGATGAAGACATTGAAAGTGCTCAAAAACCTGAGAAAGTTGAACGCCCAATACTACCAGCAACAGGTAAGGCAAAGCAAATGAATCTTTTGGGTTTTACTTTAATGTTACTTGGATTTATCTTAAGTTATAAAGATCGGAGTGAATCAAGATGAAACATTTTATCGTACCGATTATTCTAGCCTTTGTAGGAGTCTTGGTCATGGCTGTTGCTCTTCGCTACTACATTCATGACTCCATTTATATTCGAGGAACAGGGGGCAACAAACGTTATCTAGCTCCCAATGTTTCCTATCTTATTTTAGCTGGAATATGGATCGTCTTATCAATTTATATAGCAACAATTATTTTTATTCAATTATCAAATTAATTAAAAGCTAGATTTTTTTAAGAAAATCTAGCTTTTTATCATGCTTTATCTTTAAATCCTTGTCCTCCCAAGCTCTAAATCCTAAAATTGTTATGTAAGTGCTTACAAAAGGGAGGCTAATATGAGAAAATTTTTAATGTTTTCGATATCGGTTCTGTTGTTGTTTCCAAGTTTGGCAGTTCCAGTTCAAGCAAAAAGTGATCAATATTTGGAGTCAGTTGATTTTAACTTAGAAATTGATTCTGACGAACAATTTATGCGTCCTTTTGAGGGGACCTTGCAAACTTTGAACACTGCTTTTGGTACAATGGATGGAAAAACAGTGTCCTATACAGTTGCTACGGGAGCAGGGTCATTGCCTGCGATTTTTAATGTCGTTGATCTAGAAACTGGGGAACTCATGTACTATGAGACAATGGAAGGAGCTATTCGAGCTTGGTCTTTGCTTACAGATGATGCTGGGAATGTCTACATTGGTGCTTCTGGTAAAGTGGCACAATTATGGAAATTTGATCCCAATACTAAGGAACTTAAAAAGCTTGGGGAACCCATAGCTAATAAAGATACGATCTTCACCTTAACAACAGATGGGCGCCGTGTTTATGGTGGTGGCTATCCAACAGGAAGAGCTTTTGAATACGATCCTGATTCGAACAAATTTACAGATTTGGGTGTTATCGATGAGGGAAAAAGAGA
>JASLJD010000030.1 GCA_030152625.1 Erysipelothrix sp. | reverse complement strand
TGCAAGCGTTTCCCTTTTTTGGCGATAAGGACGATAAAGATCCTCCAGTTCTTGTAACTGACTTGAGGCTTCAATTTTCTTTTGAAGTTCTTCGGTCAATTTTCCTTGTTCTTCAATAAGGCGAAGAATTTCTTCTTTTCGAGTGTTTAAACGTTCAATATATTCATAGGCCTCAGAAATCGCTTGAATCGCTAATTCATCCAGCGAACCTGTTTGTTCTTTTCGATAACGCGCAATGAAAGGGATGGTATTCCCATCTTCCATAAGAGACGTAACCGCTTGGATTTGCTCCAAGCGGTACTGTGGTAAATGTTCATGTGTTTGTTTTATTAAATCCATCTTGTCACCTCTGTGTGTAATCGCGAAGCAAGCCTTCATAAACAATCCTTGCTTCTTGTAAATTCATAAATTCATCTGGACGAACTAAATGCGGAGAACGCTCTAAATCAAGAAAACCAGCTTGTTTTGAAACATCCGCAACAAAAGAAGAACAAAAATAACGGTTTTTCCGTGAGATTGGACGATGAAATAAAGCCCCCAGAACGCCAATCAAATTGTAACGATAGGCATCCTTATCCTCTAAAAAAGCATGAATTAGATATTTTAAACGCTCGTACTCTTCTTTTTCAACAGAAAGTTCTAAAACCAATGCGCGCGTGTTTTTAAACAAAGCAAAAGTACCTTGGTCGATTTTTTCCTCCACAAAACCTCCAAAAAAGGGATTACGAGGACGAATCCGCCCAAAACTATACAAAGTTTCAAGATCGGATTCGAGCGATATCGATACATGATTGTAAGGCTTTCGTGTAAAGAATTTAATCATTCTTGTGAAGGCACTGCCTGTGTCTGTTAAGACAATATAAACATTTTTCATTCATCATCACCTTTACTCTATACCGTAAACATCCCCTTTATCAGACAAGCGCATGTTTACAGCGTTCGGTTCTTTTGCCAAGCCTGGCATCGTTAAAACAGAACCTAAAAGAAAAATTGCTAAGTCTGCACCATGAGACAAACGAATATCATCAACATAGACTGTAAAATCCTTCGGTGCATTTAAAAGTTTAGGATCATCAGTCAAAGAACTTGGCGTTTTAGCCATACAAAGATAAAAGTCTTTATCCGCAATACTTTCTAGTTTCGACTCTGCCTTCTCACTATAAATGACATCCTTAGCGCCATAAGCTTTCTTCGCTACTTTTTTTGCTTTTACTTTCAAAGCGTCTTTGCGATCATACAAAGTTTTCATCTCAGATTCTACTTCGCTCGCCTTCACAACTGCCTTCGCCAGATCAAGACAACCTTCAGAACCTTTTTGATATGCTTCACTGATCACAAAAACTTCATCCGACAAAGCTTCTTTAAGATAAGCGATTTCTCGATCACTATCTGTATCAAAACGATTTAAAGCTAGCACCAATGGAACACCATAAGCTTTGAGATGTTTGATATGAACATAGAGATGTTTCATACCTTCTTCTAAAGCTGAAATATTTTCTTTTGTTAAATCTTCTGCCGGGACACCTGCTTGATGTTTCAAAGCGCGAATACTTAGCAATAAAACAATACTTGCTGGTTGAAGTCCAGTCATTTGCATCTTGTAGTTCATAAATTTCTCAGCACCTAAGTCTGCGCCAAAGCCTGCTTCCGTAACCACATAATCACTTAAGGCCAAAGCAGTCTTACTAGCAATCACAGAATTGCAGCCGTGAGCAATATTAGCAAAAGGACCTGCATGAATTAAAGCGGGCGTTTTTTCCGATGTTAAGACCATGTTCGGATGCATCGCATCTTTCAGTAAAACCGCCATCGCTTCCACAGCTTCTAAGTCTTGAGCTGTGATGGCTCGTCCTTGTGTATCATATGCAACAACAATCCTTGCTAAACGTTTTTTGAGATCTTCATAGTCTTCACTCACCGCGACGATTGCCATGATTTCTGATGAGGCTGTAATATCGAATCGCGTTTTATATTCATATCTTTTTTGATGGATGCTGAGTTTTCGCAAACTTCGATCATTCATATCCAAGACTCGATGCCATACAACTTCCTTAATTTCAAACTCATTACCATGGTAAAGATGATTATCAAGCATCGCTGCAAGAAGATTATGCGCGGAAGTTATCGCATGAAAATCCCCTGTAAAATGGAGGTTGATATCATCTTGAGGCTCAACCGTTGCCTTGCCACCGCCTGTGGCCCCACCTTTCAAACCAAAAACCGGTCCTAATGAACCCTCACGAAGCGTTGACATCGCCGAGTATCCCAACCTATTTAGAGCCATGGATAAACCAATGTTAAGCGTTGTTTTCCCTTCACCATAAGGCGTTGGATTAGTCGCCGTCACAAGAATGAGTTTCCCTTTTGCTTCCCTTTTGGAAATCGATAGATTAAGCTTGGCTTTATCTTTTCCATACATCATATAATCTTTTTCTGATAGACCCAAGCCCTTAATATTTGTTGCGATTGTCATTGAGAGTTCGCTCCTTTTGAAGATGCGGATTGATTAACTTAAATACAAGCAATAAAACAATGATATCAATTGGAACAAGAAAGATTGTCTTTAGATAACGACCTAGAATTAATACCTTCATTGACTTACCACCTAAGCGATGAAGCCAGTATGAATTAAGTCCCAAATGCAGAATCACTCTTTTAAATAGAGTAATCAAAACAATCCATATACTTTGTTCTTTCCGATTCATTTCCCGGGATAAAATCCCATAAAGAGCTCCTGATAAAGCAGCGGTAATTGTAAAGCCGATATAATAAGGACCTTTAGGCCATAAAAAATGCCCAATTAAATCTGCGGTAATGGCCGCTAAAGATGAATAGACCGGACCCATATAGGCACCCGCAAGAGCCATCGGAATAAAACTGAAACTAATCCGATTGATCTCGGTTGTAATCCCCAAAAATCGTGTCAAGACCACTTGCAAAACAACAAAAAACGCCATTTGCGTTAAACGACGTGTACTTTTATTCACTTAAATCCCTTCCTTCCTGGATTCAAGCATTGAATAGATAGCAACGGAGGCGATAACACATCGCGCATAATTGCTTCGTCTTATGGCAACTTCCCATCCATAAGCACTTAACGCATGTTATCTACTTTGCTTGAATAATTTAAGAATAGCAATTTTCAGCTTGAAATGCAATTTATTCCTTGGACTTATTGCCTAAATATTGTATCAATAAATCTTTTTCTTTAACCTGGCCGTTTTCATGGCGGAAAACATAATTAATCACATAACCGCAATAAACAACCCAAGCAATAAACCATGCCGAAATAAGCATGATCATTAAAGAAGACAAAGGTCCATAGATCGTTTGATAATTAGAATATTGGTTAATATAGCGGAAGAAAAAACGCCCCAAAACAGCAAGCGACAAAGACGAAAAAAGCGATCCATAGACCACATCGGAAAATCGTGTATAACGGAAGCTTAAGAGCCGATAAACAAACAAGAAAAAAACAAAGGTTAAAACAGGAAGAACATAAGAATTTAAACGAGGGAAATAGCCAATAAGAAAAAAGACCAAAGCAACCCCTAATATAATAAGGACAAAATAAACCATCGCTAACAAGCGCAAAACAAAATTACTAATGGGAATATCATCATGTTCACTGCTTAATAATAAAAAAGAATAAACACTCTTTGACGCTACCCAAATACTGATGCCCAAAAGAGAAATGATAAACCAAGGACTGCTCATTTCGGCTGCTTTGATATACTTCACAAAAGGAAGAATGAGATCAGAAGGGATGTAGCGTTGAAAAACATTGACGATTTGATCAACATTATAAATATATGTCCCCATATAAACAATTGTGATAATTAAAAAAGGAGCAATACCTGTTACCAATGAATATGCCAGTGCATAGGTAAACAAGGTGCCCTCGCGGGAAGTCATCATTGTTTTGACTTCTTCTAATTTACTGCGAAACTTAATCATGATGTCACCTCAAAAAGTTCATCGTTCATTCGTATATTGTAAAATCTAACTGTCATAATAGCATATTCTCATCTTTTTTTCACAATTTGACCGTTTTCATTCAGTTTACTTGCGATTTTCTTTGATTTTAGTTATCTTTGAATAAGAATGATAGGTGATCAAAATGGAATATATCTTTATCGACAATAAAAGTGATAAAACACTGGTTCTTTTCCACGGTACAGGAGGCAATGAAAAAGTCCTTCTTCCCATCGCTAAGGAAGTGGCCCCAAATATGAACCATCTTTCTTTACGAGGCGATGTCGTGTCTTATGGTAAGCGTCGCTTTTCTAAAGTACGATTCGAAGATGACTTGGTGGATGAAGAAGATCTTTTCAATCGCATACCCAAGCTTTATGAAAAAGTTTTAGAACTTAAAGAAAAGTATGATCTTGGCGAACTTTGGGGTTTAGGTTTTTCAAACGGCGCCATGACCTTATCGGCCATGATATTAAACGATTATAACCCCTTTGAAAAAGCGATCCTTTTAAGACCTTTGAATTGTGCTACGGAAACTGAAACGCCCAATCTCAAAGGCATGCCAATCCTTATTCACAGTGGCAAACACGACCCCATCACCCCCGCCATATCAGCAATCCATCTTGAAATGCGACTTATCAAGGCGGGAGCTAAAGTCGAGCATCATGTTTATCCTTTAGATCATCGGATGAAAATGGATGAAGTAGCAGATATTAAACAATGGTTTGAAAAGGAGTTGAAAGAATGAATCCCTATGAAATATTAAGCAATCATCAACGCTTTGCAGTGGTCGGTATGCGACCAGACCATAAGACATATGCACATAAAATTTATACGCTCTTAAAAGAAAAAGGGAAAACTGTCTACGGTTTAAATCCTAAATATGATGAAATCGACGGTGAAAAAATCTATGATGACCTCAACGATTTGAATGAAGAAATTGATGTTGTGGTCTTCCTTGTAAATCCTAAAATTGGTATTAACATGCTAGAAGATATGAAAAAACACCAGATCCCATATCTGTGGATGCAACCAGGAACAGTTGATGATGATTTAAAAGACAAGGCCGAAGAACTTGATTTAAATCTCATCGAAGCCTGTGTCCTTGCCGTCTACGCAATCCATGACTAAGAAGAAAACCTCCTACTGTTACAGTATGGAGGTTTTTTCATTGTATAATTCAATCTTTAGCTTTTGTAAACTGATACAAGGTACCACAATCTTGATCCTCATAATATAAAGCTTGGTATAAATCGTAATAGTCATCCGCTGTAATAAAATCAGAGATTTCGATTACACGTGCTTCAGGGTTTTTGGCTAATATTTCACTTTTTGAAGTACTTAGAACCAAATGGTATTGTTCTTCTTCATCAAAAACACTGAATTCATGCATCACAAAACTTTTCTTCAAGCGCATCGCAAGCATCTCCGCATGCTCCTTACATAAATCGGAATAAACAGCAATCTTGCACTCACGATAGTCTCGAATATTCGGCATGTTAATATAAATTAAAAACAAAAGTTCTTCTTTAAACACTGTTAAGGATAAGTTCCATTTTTGTTCAAGTGATAGAAGATGGTCCTCAAACCTTTCAAGAAAAGGCCTGTTTTCTAGGCGAAAATAATAATAAAAATAACTATAGCGATTCATGAAAAAGATGTCTTTATCTCTGAAAATCGAAGCTTTAAAATAGAGAGATTGTAAGATATTGAAAATAATTTCGGATACCTCTTCACCATCACTCACATATTGATAGATGATTTCTTTCACATCATTTTTCATCTTCTCTGGCAGCTGTGGAAAAAAACAAGCGCTTGAATTGTCGGGGTTTTTTGTTTGATAAAAATAATCGGCTAAAAGAATTTCCTCCCGAATACCCGGTGGCACCGAAATCCCAACGATTTCCTCAAACTGACTTCGGGCGATTAAAGATTCTCGATTCTCATACACTTCTTTAGGATAAGCACTGCTTAAAACTGCAAGAGAAACTAAATAAGCAAGTGTCGCCTCGTCTTCAGCCTCAATGCTAAAAAGTGCATCCTTGGAAACAATTTGAATGTTTAAATTCTTTAAAAACTGATTGCAAGCAGTGATTTCTTTTCGAATCTTGGACTCACTGTAATGAAGGGTTTTGCTCAAATCTTGAACGGTTTGACCGCCATAAAAATAAATATTTAGTGCAAGTCTAAGAGCCAGTGTGTTCCCATAAACATCCTGACGTATTTTCATCAAATCAGCGATGCTGGTATTCGCACTGTAAATCGAACCTACAAAGTTCTCAATATTTAAAATCGATCCCCAAAATTCTCCCAAACACTCAATATCAGCATAAACTGTTTTTAAACTACAATGATTCACTTTCATGATTTCATCGATAGCAATGGGTCTTGAACCCAAAATCAAAAGTTCACTAATTTTCAAAAGCCTTTGATCACGATAACTTAAGAGTTTTTTCATACATGTTCCTTTCAAAGTTATGTTTTTATTATAACCCAAAAATGCAAAGTGCGATAATTAACTTTGCATTTTTAACAAATCATTTTTCTATATAATCATAATCAATCTTTTTTTCTCGAAAAGGCTCTTTGACCTCAATTACAAGCTTCCCTTCTTTCAAATGTGATAATTTTTGATCGTAACTCTCATCAAGCTTTTTCAATGTCTCGATGTCTATCTGTATCTTTTGCTCAGGAATGTGACGAAAATGCTCTGTGAGCATTTCGTCACTATACGTTTCAATCCGACTGAAATAATGGCTTTCATAAAAATCATGAGCAACATCCCACTCTTCTTTCCTACGATGAAGGAAAAAGCTTGAGCCAATAATGATCATTCCCAAGAAAAGGATTAAAACGATATTTCTATTCTTCATCATCATCTCTCCAAGCTAAAAGGAAACCTAAGAGCAAGAACATGACAGAGACAATGATTGTCTCATGCCCAACACCTGTCGGCGGTAGTGACGCATGTGGGCTGCTCAGGAATGGTTTCAATGGGTCTTTATGAGCAGGTTCCTTTGGCAAGCTATCTGCCTTGCCTTTCACTGGAATACTTACCTCATCAAAGACTTCATCCACATAAGCAATATTATAAAGCTCTTCTGTATCAAGTTCATCTTTAGCTTTAAGATCAAAGTGAATTTCAACAGTTTCATTTGAGGCTAATTCATATTCAAAGCCTTTTATCAACTTACGAAGCGGCATCTCTTTTCCATTCACGCTCATCTTGTCTAAGAAGCCGATTTCAAGATAATCTTTGACATGTTTTAAATCATCTTTGATCACGACCACTTTTCCAACTAATCCTGTGTTTTTAACTTCAATGACATAGCTCAAGCTTTCGCCTGCTTCAACATAAGCGTCTTGATTTGCATCAAAAACCGATTTTTGAATTGAGAGCTTTGGACTTCCCACTGGAATTTCAGCGGTCGTTGGGACGTCATCAACATAAACTGTGTTTTGGATTGTTAATAAGTGGTCCACAGGGAGTGTATCTTTAAGTTTAACGGAGAAATTCAAAGTCAATGTTTCTTGGGCATCCAAGTCGACGTGGATACCTTTTTGAAGTTCTTGCAGCGAAATACTTTCACTTCCCATCGATACCTTCACTGAGTCGACATCCTCAAGGTAGTCAATCATCTCAGAAAGACTATCTTGAATGAATAATCCTTCCTTCTTCACATCACCGGTGTTTTCAACAGTAATCATGTAGTCAAGACGCTCACCCGCTTCAGCATAAGCATTGCCATTGGCATCAGAGACTGATTTTGTCGTCTTAATGACCGCTTGACCTGTCTTAATCTCAACAGATGGCAGATCTTCGCCAACAGTTGCGATATTCAGCAAACTTGGAACTGTATCGCTATCAAGTTCTTCATTGACTTTAACATCAAAGATAATATCGATAGTTTCTCCTGATGCAATATCTAAGTTGAACCCTTCGATAAGATCTGAAAGTGGACGAATTGCTCCATTCACATGCATGCTTGCACTTTCATCAAAGTCTAGATACTTACTTAATTTTGTCAGGTCATCTTGAACAAAGAGCTTCTTCTTACTGACTTCTCCTTGATTGTGAATACGAATGGTGTAAGTCAAGATTTCGCCTGCTTCTGCATAGCCATCTTGATTTGCATCCTCGACAAATTTCCATGTCTTAATGTCTGCTTTGCCGCTTGGAATTTCAACCTCTGGTGTAATGGGTTCATCCTTTCCAACTTGAGCCACATTAACAAGTTTCTCATG
>JASLJD010000116.1 GCA_030152625.1 Erysipelothrix sp. | reverse complement strand
GTTTTTTAACAAATCAAACATAAAAAGGGTATAAAGTAATGGCAACAGCAATGGGAAAATCTGATCGATATAATCTTGAATGAGGATGGTGCTCTCTCCAAAATTGAAAGATAAGACTGTTTCAAGTTTAACCATTTGGGCCGACATAGCACCGATAACCATTAAACCGACAATCGTTGCCGATTTAGTGATTTTCTCCATGAAACCACTGTTTGCATTATCCATAATTCCTGTTCCTAAACGATAACCCCAAACCAGACCATAATAACGAACAATGAAATGAGGAATATTAAAAAGGGTTAAGAAAATAATCGGTGCAAGAACATTCCCCTGTTGAGCAAGCGGAAGTGAAACCGCAGTTGCGATAATACGTAAAGTTCCCCAAAAGAAAGAATCGCCAATCCCTGCCAAAGGTCCCATCAAAGAAACTTTGATGTTATTAATTGTATTTTTATCAAAGTCTTCATTTTCACTGGCTTCTTTCTCTAATGCCGCTGTGACACCTGTAATTGTTGTTACAAGATGTGGTGTTGTATTAAATATTTGCATGTGTCGCACCAATGCATCTGCCTGATCATCCTTATTCGGATAAAAACGTTTGATTGCAGGCCACATGCCCACTGCATAACCAAGTGCTTGCTGTCTTTCGTAATTATAGGAATTTTCAAGTAAGAATGAATACCAGAATAATTCACTATAAAACTTTTTTTCTTCGACAAGTTCTTGCGTGTTTTTATTCATCGAATAGCCCCTCCCAATCATCTTCTTGCGTCTGAACACTTACAGTATTTTGTTCATAAACCAAAATGAAAGCTAGAATAACACCAAAGAGTGTCACTGCTAAAATTGGTAAATCTAGATAAGCAATTAAAATAAAGCCAAGAATGAAATAAAGTACATTGGATTTATCCATCATTGGTTGAAGTAAAAGAGCAAATCCGACAGCTGGTAAGAGCTTACCGGCTACTTCTAGACCATTCATCAAACCTTGAGGAATCGATTGAACGAAAGCCTCAACAACCGATGATCCAAATAAAACAGCAACAAAGACAACCATGAAATACATGAATGATTGCAAAATAACACCAAACATATTCAAAGCAAACATGCCCTTAATATTAGCATCCTCTGCAAGCTCTACTGCATAATTCATAAACCAAGAACGAACAATAAAAATAATAACTTTTAGAGACTGAGCTAAAATCGCAATAGGGAGTGCTAGAGTTAAGGCTATTTCCGATCCTTCCCCTGATATGATCGCGAAAGCTGTTCCTAATGAAGCACCCACCAAAACATCGGGTGGAACGGCCGCTCCAACTTGTATAGCACCCATAAATACCAATTCTAAACTTGCTCCTATGATCAATCCTGCTTGTACATCACCCAGTACCCAACCTACCAAGGGTGATATCACCAAGGGTCTGTTGACCATGGGAGTTCCGAGCATTTTCTCAAAAAACCAAATCAAGGCAACAACTAAACCTATCAGTAATGCCTCACGCATAATATTTTTCCTCCTTTATTTTATTTTTTTAAATCTTGATAATATTTTGTTTTCTCATTTGGCACTTGTTTAACTTGAATTTCTGCACCCAGTTCGATTAAGTCGTCAAGTGCCTGTTCTGCTTCCGGACTCAAGTAAACAGCTGGAGAAAAGAATTCGCGATTTTCTTTCATTTGAATTCCCCCCAAGGTGATTAAAGGTTTTTCCTCTAAAAGAGGATAAAGGGAAAGAGCATCTTCAGGAGATTCTACAATCACCAAAACCTTTACCTTCTCCATACGAGGATCATTGAGTAATTTTTGGGCTGATTCGATGGAACGAACAGCTAGTTTTACCCCCTGTGGTTTGGCCATTTTCAGTGCCTGAATCCGAAGCTTATCTTCAACAACATGATCACTCGCAATAACAACTGCTTGATAAGCAAGTTCCGCTTTCCAACTATAAGCTACTTGACCATGTAAGAGACGGTCATCTATTCGAATTTGTTGAATCATTTTCATTCTCCTTTCTTTTAAAAATCAAAGTCATCCTCTTCATTGACAAGCACTTGCTGCAATGATTGTGATGCTGACTGAATAATTTGATCAATTTGATCAATATCTTCTAAAAACAAACACTCTAGAAGCAATGGAAGATTGACCCCGGTCAGCAAAGCTGCATAGGAATCTTCGTAATGAGATAAAATATACTGATTAACACTGCCACCCGCCAAATCTGTTAAAACAATGGGTGCTTCGGAGCTTTTTTCAAAATATGTTTGTACACTCTCACGATAATCTCCTTCATCAACATAAGCTGAAATTGCTGTGATTTTTTGAGCGATATCCCCTGCGATGATTTCGGCCGAAGACTTTAAACCTTCAGCTAAATGTCCATGAGTTACAATTAAGATATTCATTTTTTCACCTTTCTTTCTAATCATTCTTCTTTCTCGATACATACTGACTAATCTTTGGGTAAGTTGCTTCTTTTAGATCTCTTTTTCGATCCGTTGCTATATAATAAGCTAAAACCTGAAAATAAGAAACCATAACAATCGCTTCTAAATCATCCTCAGCGTGAACCTCTAAAAGTTCAACCCGACCCCCAACTTCCTTTTCAATGAATCTTTGAATTTGACCTGCCCTTATCAAATCTTCCTCTTTTTCCGCAAGTATAAAATAATGGTATGTGTTTTTAAAACTATTTTGAGGACCATGAATCATTTCCTCAAGCTCAAAACTCGCTGTTAACTCTGGGAGCATTTCCATGAATTTAATATTCGCTTCTTGAACCACCGGCCAATAAACCCCCGCCCCTGCAAAAATAAAACTTTCTGCCTCAGCATAAAGATCTCTGTTTTTTCGGTAATCTTTTTCAGCCTTTTCAATTTTCTCTTCAATTCTTTCTGCTAAACCTTCTAGATGACGAAGAGATTTCTTTTTTGCTAAAGAAAGATAAAGCAAATGGAGTCCTAAAGCTGTTAAAGTAAAGCCTTGAGTTCGAAAAATATACGGTTCTCCACCTGTCATGATGTCAATATGAACATCGGCTTTTTTAGCAATCGGACTTTGTTCATTTTCAGTCAGTGATATTGTTTGGAATCCCTGTTCTTTTACCTTCATCATT
>JASLJD010000133.1 GCA_030152625.1 Erysipelothrix sp. | reverse complement strand
GCCTAATGGACAGGCATCAATTGCGAATGGAAACGAACATGAAGCTCTAACAGCCTTTGCAAGCGTCACATCGCTGATAACTTCCCAATGATCCTCCAAAGCAGTAAAACGTTCGGGATGTGATACAAAAACAATGATTTTTCCTGTAATCATATCCACTGCTGGGATTGCTAAAGGGATTTTCACATCGCTCATATACTGAACATTATAACGATCCAAATATTTCTGAAGCATGTCTTCAAAAATTTGACCGTCAACCAAACCACTGCTGAATCGATCTGCAAATTTACTAATAATTCGAATCGGATTTCTTTGAAACAACTTTAAATCCTCAACTTCTTCTTCCAATTCTAAAACAACATCCATCAACTCACTGGAAGACATCCCCGTTGCATATAAAGCTGCAATAACGGATCCCATTGAAGTTCCTGCAATGGCATCCAATTCAATGCCTTCGTGCTCTATCGCTTGAATAACAGGAAGTTGAGCAAAAGATTTAATGCCGCCCCCTGATAAAGCAAGTCCTTTTCCACTCACTTTCCATCACCTCTCATATCCTTAATTATAACACTTAAAACAAGAGCTTTCATATTGAGTGCTTGAACTAAAAAAGAGAACAAAACTATTTGCTCTCTTTATCAATGTATTCTCTTGGAATAAATGGCGAAAGTTGTGTTAAAAGTTCATAATGCGATTTATTTATTTTTAAAGAAAGATCTATTACTGATCTTTCTTTTCCGTAAATTGTTACCATCGTACCTTCTTGAAGTCTTTTATCCATTCTAAGCATGCTTTGATCCATGCATACTTTGCCTACAAGAGAAAGTTCTTGATCTTCTACTTTAAAATTTAAATGTTCTTGTTCTTGGAAGAATCCATGAGCATAACCTAAAGGTATGCTGGCGATCCATTCACTGCCAGAAGAACGATAAGTAAAGTCATAACCAACGCTTTCTCCTTTTTCAAGCGATGTAACATACTCTATCGGTGCATACAATGATAAAATCGGATCTAAATCATGATGTTTATCATAACCATAAAGGGCCATACCGATCCTTAATGCATTCACTTCTTCACTTTGAATCACATCGCGGGGAAAAGTATTGCCGGTATGAATCCAACGAAAATCTTTATCCAAAGACTTCACCGATCTCAAAAAATCTTTAAAAAGAGCATGGTTGATGTCCATATCTTCATTACTAGGCAAATGAGTATAAATACCTTCATATTGGTGTTTTCCTTCAGCAAGTATCTTTTTTATTGTAGCAATGCTTTTAAAACCAACTCGATTCATCCCTGAATTCATTTTAATATGGAAGCGATATTGCTGAGACTGTTCTTTGATTTGCTCATACATATAAGGCGATGAGAGTGTATAAATAATCTGAGGGTGATTGTTTTCTTGCATCAGTTTGGGATCAGTCCAGCCAAAGATCAAAATATCTGTTTGAATACCTCCATCTATCAAAGCTTTTGCTTCAGATAGATGGGAAACACATAAAATAGGCAGGCCCAATTGTTCATAAAAACGAGCGATTTCAAGCATACCATGCCCATAAGCATTGGCTTTCACTACTGGGAAAATTGTTTTATCCTGGTAATAAGCAGAAAGCTTCTGGTAATTTTCTTCAAGAAGCCCTAAATCGACTTCAATCCAAGCACCCAAACATTTTGGATCTTTAAATGATTCTGGAATATGTATAGCCAATATACATCCCCACCACTCGATACACCAATCCTAAAACAGAGGATATATCATCCTGTATAACCAAACGAATTACTGTAAGGTATGCATCAATCTCTAACAGAGACTCTAGACCAAAATAAAAAACAACATCCGAAAAAACAATTGCAAAGAAAACTAAAATTAAACCCAAAATCGAGAAACGTTTTTGAACACCTCGACCCAATTTTTGTAAAGTCATCGCAATAAGATAACTCATCAAGACCAAAAGTATTGAAGATGGAATAAAACGACGAAGATAGCCAAAAACAATAGCCAAAACAAAGCTTACGGGGATTCCTAAAATTAAAGCACGATTAAAGCGTTGTTTTTGAGTCAACGATCGTGAATTAAAGATTTCCATTAAGATACCTTCTTTCTATTTAGCACTATTTTATCATATTTCCATGTACTGACAAGATAAGTCACATGCTTTTCATCTTATATTCCAAGATTTTTTGATATAATAGAGCCGTTATCATGTATTCTTGAAGGAGGATATTTTATGAAAGCACCAGAATATAACGGGAATTTACGTTCCAACATCATCAAAGTGCCAGAAGTCGCTGAGAAAGCAAGTGGCATTCGAGTCTTCGGTCGTCTTATTAAATCTTTTGTCTTTACGACAGATGTTGCCATCATTCGAAATTGTAACGCCGATGCTGTGATTGCCATTTACCCCTTCACACCTCAACCCATCATCACACACGCTTTAATTCAAGCAAGCGATATTCCTATCTTCACAGGAGTCGGTGGTGGTACAACACGTGGACCACGTGTTGTCAATCTAGCGATGGATGCAGAACAACAAGGAGCGATGGGCGTTGTTGTCAACGCACCAACTAAAAATCAAGTTATCGCATCAATTCGACAACGAGTAGAAATACCGATCATTGTCACCGTTTTAGATGAAAAGGAAGATATTCAAGGAAGATTGGACCATGGCGCGAACATCCTTAACGTCTCCGCAGGTTCAAAAACCCCTGAAGTTGTTGCGAAAATTCGCGAAAAACACCCTGATATTGCCATCATTGCAACCGGTGGTCCAAGTTCAGAAAGCGTCGAGGCAACAATCAATGCCGGTGCAAACGCGATTACCTTTACACCACCGACAACATCGGAACTTTTTAAACAATTAATGAATCGTTATCGTACTGAAGGCGTTCCACGTTAATTTTTTAAAAAAACATGTTAGAATAAAGTAGAAAAGCGGGAGTGATTAAGTGAAAATAGATGTCAGTAAAGATGCGGCAAAATGGTTTATTGAAGAATTGGGACTAAAAGAAAATGATAGTATTAAATTTTATGGCAAGGTTTACGGACCTCTCGATGGTTTTTCCATTGGTATGGATAAGGTCGAACCGAGCAAAGCCGAAGTGATGGTTACAGTTGAAGGCATTAACTTTTATGTCGAGCAAAACGATGCTTGGTTCTTTGATAACCAAGATTTAAAAGTTACTTACGATTCCAAACGAAAAGAAGTTGCCTATCAATTTATCGATCGATAAAAAGACGCAGAAATGCGTTTTTTTTATTTTTAAGATTTAAAAAATGTTAGAATGAATTTGACTGAGAAAGGACGTATACAATGAAAAAAATTAAAATAAATGATCTCCTTGACTATCGTTTTATCAATAATTTAACATCTTGGGGAGAAGAAAGTGATTTCTTTACTTTCGTTAAAACACAAGCGGATCTCGATGAGAACACATATCGACACGAACTCTATCGAAGCGATGGTACTCGACATCAAAAAATATATGTTTTTGATAAAAGTCCACAACATTTCATTTACAATGAACAATATCTACTCATTCCAGAAGAAACAGAAGAG
>JASLJD010000132.1 GCA_030152625.1 Erysipelothrix sp. | reverse complement strand
TGCCTGCTACGATCAGTTTAGGCACCTATGCTTTGGTAGCAAAAAGAGAGGATCAAAAAATACGAATGTATTCTTCAAACTTTGCCGAGGAAGGTATTTTTGACTTTGATTTACCTGTGGGTCAATTTGACAAGAAAGCTTCATGGACCAATTATCCTAAAGGCGTTATTTGGGTGATTGAAGAAGAATACTCGGCACTGACGCATGGTTTTGACATTTATTATTATGGGAATATTCCTAATGGAGCCGGTCTATCCAGCAGTGCATCTTTACAATTGTTGACAGCGTGGGTGGTCAAAGAAATGTTTTCTTACGAATTTGACCGTGTAGAAGCTGCCTTACTTTCGCAAAAATCAGAAAATGACTATGTGGGCGTCCAATGTGGAATCATGGATCAGTTTGCAGTAGCGATGGGGAAAGAGAAGCAGGGCATCCTCTTGAATACAGACAGTCTTCAATATGATTATGCACCGATTGACTTGGAAAATGCGAGTTTTGTTATTATGAACAGTAATAAGCAAAGAGGCTTGGAAGATTCAGCATACAATACTCGTAGAGAAGAATCAGAAAAAGCTTTTGCGATTGCTAAAGCGTATTATCCAAAGATTCATTATTTGACAGATTTAAAAATCGCTGAACTTGAAGCGATTCATGAGCATTTTGAGGATGAACTTATTTATCGCAGAGCTCGTCATGTTGTGAGTGAAAATCAACGTACCTTGTCCTCTTTAGAGGCTTTAAAAGCAGGCGATCTAAAGACTTTCGGCCAACTTCTCAATGAAAGCCACCAATCACTTAAAGAAGATTATGAGGTGACAGGTTTAGAATTGGACACTTTAGCAGAAACAGCACAAACTGTTGATGGTGTTTATGGCGCACGTATGACAGGAGCAGGTTTTGGTGGTTGTGCTATTGCTCTTGTAGAAGATGATGCCATCGATGCAATGATTGAAAAAGTTTCGCGAGTTTATCATGACAAGATGATGTATGATGCTGATTTCTATATTGCCGATATTATCGATGGTGTAAAGAAAATATCTTCACCATAAAAAGGACAAATAAAAAGACCTTGACAATAATCATGTCAAGGTCTTTTTGATTCTCTTTAATCAAGTGGAGTCCAAACGAAATGTTTGACAATTGCTGTGGAAATAAGATAAAGAGCCACAATTCCCAACACCCAAGCAAGGTGTCCTTGTGATAAAGGAACCAGTTCAATGCTATAAGCAAGGGGTGTTTTAACAATCAGTAAAGTTGCTCCGACTGCGAGTGCTGAAACAACAACAAGGAATGTTGATGGTTTGTTTTGGAAAGTAAAAGGTTTTTTAGCACGGATCACAAAGATGATCAGGGCTTGCGATAAGATTCCAAAAGTAAACCAGAATGCTTGAAAGATTGTTTGTTGTTCAGGTGTGTTGATATCTAAAACAAAATAGAGAACTAAGAAACACATAATGTCGAAGACAGAGCTGAGAGGTCCGAAGACAGCCATAAATCGGACCAAGCGATCGGATTCCAATCGTCTCGGTTTTTCTAAATCTTCATCATCACAATTATCAAAAGGAATTCCTGTTTGTGCAAGATCACTGAGCAAGTTTTGCACGAGAATATGAACGGGTAAGAGTGGTAAGAATGGTAGGAAGATGCTTGCAACCATAACGGAAATCATGTTTCCGAAGTTTCCACTGACGGCCATTTCCAAGTATTTGATCATATTCACAATGGTCTTTCTTCCCTCTAAAATCCCTTTTTCTAAAACAGTGAGATCTTTTTTGAGTAAGATGATATCGGCACTTTCTTTAGCAATGTCAACAGCAGTATCAACTGAGATACCGACATCGGCTTGTTTCAAAGCGAGTGCATCGTTGATACCATCGCCTAAAAAGCCCACGGTATGCTTATTAGCTTGGAATGCTTGAACAATCCTTTGTTTCTGTACAGGTGATATTTTGGCGAAGAGATGACAGGATTTAACGACTTCTTGTAATTCTTCATCGCTCATTTCATCAATATCGTTCCCCAAATAGGTGACTTCTGTATCGATACCCACTTTCGAGCAAACTTTCTTCGCAACGCCTAAACTGTCACCGGTAATAACGACGACATCCACACCATGGCGATTGAGACTTTCAATGGTTGGTTTCGCGCTATCTTTTGGTGGATCTAAGAAACCAATGAAGCCAATTAATACCATGTCGCTTTCATCTTTGATTGAGAATTCATGTTCATCTGGAATATCGTTTTTCTGTGCGACAGCGATCATTCTTAAACCGTCGTTGTTATGTTGCATGTAAACATCCATGGCTTCTTCTTTAATTTCATCATCCAAAGGCATGACTTCGCCATCACGGTCGATGAACGAACAAATATTGAGGATTTCTTCAACGGCTCCCTTGGTGATTAACTGACGTTTTCCACTTCGATCTTCAACGACAACACTCATTCTACGACGTGCGAAGTCAAAAGGTACTTCATCGACTGTTCGATAATAGTGGACAAGGTCATCCATGTTATAAGAATTTGCGCGTTCGATAATAGCTAAATCAATGAGGTTTTTAAGTCCAGATTGGAAATAGGAGTTCAAGTATGCATGTCTAAGGACGCGCATATCATCTTCCCCATTCACGTCCATATAACGTTCTAAGATGATCTCATCTTGGGTAATTGTCCCTGTTTTATCGGTACAAAGAACATCCATTTCTCCAAATGATGAAATGGAACTTTGTGATTTTACAATCGTTTCGTGTTTGGCCATGTTAATAGCACCACGAGCTAAACCACTGCTTAAAACAACAGGAAGCATTTCAGGTGTAAGACCAACAGCAACCGTAAGCGCAAATACAAAGGCTGTTACAAAGTCGCCTTTGAGAACACCGTTTACGATAAAAATAATTGGTAACATAATAATCATTAAGCGCATGAGCAGACGGCTGATTGTTTCGATACTTTTTTCAAAGCTATTTTGTCTTTTCGTTTCTTCTAAACTCTCACTCATTTGACCTAGGTAGGTTTGATTCCCTGTCCGAATAACAACAGCACGTGCACTTCCGCTGACTACGTTTGTTCCCATGAGACAAAGGTTTGTGAAATCACTTTCCGCATCTGTTTTGTCTGGGTCAAAGTGAACAAATTTTTCGACAGGCTGTGATTCACCAGTAAGTGTGGCCTGCGAAATAAAAAGGTCTTTTGCGGAGATGACTCGCATATCGGCTGGGATGATATCCCCTGCCGAAAGACGAACAATGTCTCCTAAAACAAGGTCATCGATTGGGATTTCAATGAATTGACCATCTCTTAAAGCGGCGGTTGTGTTTGACACCATTTTTAAGAGTTTTTCACTGGCAGCATTTGAACGCTCATCCTGAATAAAAGATATCAATGTTGAAATAAGGATAATAACAATGAGAATTGTGATTGTTAGATAATCTTTTTCCTCGGCAAGGAGAATATCGCTGATAAAGGTTACCGCGATGACAACCATTAAGACGAGGTTAAAGGGGTTAACAAGTACATTGAAAAAACCAATAAGGGGGCTTTCTCTTTTCCTTTGTTTTATTTCATTGGGTCCATACTCTTCTAGAAGTGTTTCTGCCTCTGAGGAAGAGTAACCATTTTGGCTTGTGTTGAGAGCTGCAAAGAGCTTTTCTTGTGATTGCTCAAGCGTCTCTTTTAAATCTTTATTGATCATATATATTTCCCCTTTCTTACGTGCATAGAGGCTCTAATAAAAAACTATCAAAACCTTGATGGCTTTTTACTAAAGCTTCTATGATAAAACTATATCAAATCGGGGCTATCTAAGCAATTAATAAAGGCTTTAGTTTTACGATTTATTTCAAATGTGCTATGATTTTGATTATTAGATGGTAGGAGGAATGAAGGATGAAGCTTGGCAGTGTGAAAGAGCGAAAACCTTCAGAGGCACGTGTTGGAATGATTCCTGCACATGTTTATGAATATGTACAACAAGGTCATGAGGTGTATCTTGAATCGGGATTGGGGCTTCGTAGTGGCTTTAGCGATGAAGCATATCGAGAAGCAGGAGCTCAAATGCTTGATTCAGCCGAAGATGTTTGGAAGAATGTTGAACTCATGATCAAAGTGAAAGAACCACAAAAGAATGAGTACGCATACATGCAAGAAGGGCAAATGATTATGGGTTATTTCCATCTAGCGGATAATCCGGAATTAACAGAAATATTGTTAGAAAAGCAAATCACCGGTATTGCTTATGAGACTTTGGAGGATGCAAAGGGTCGTTTGCCTTTGTTGAAGCCAATGTCAGAAGTGGCTGGACGACTTGCTGTTCAGCAAGGGATGAAGTATTTGGAAACGACCTATGGTGGTAAAGGTATTCTTTTATCGGGGGTTCCGGGTGTTCGCCGCGGCCATGTATTGATTATTGGTGGCGGAGAAGTGGGTATGAGTGCCGCAAAAGCAGCGATTGGGACGGGGGCGAGTGTAACTGTTTTAGATCGCGACTTAGATCGTCTCGCTTATATCGAAACCGTTTTTTCGGGTCAAGTTGAGACGCTTTACAGTGATGAAAGTAATCTAAGAAAAGAATTGAGCAAAGCGGATGTGGTCATTGGCAGTGTTTTAATCCGTGGGGAAAAAGCACCTAAACTTGTTCGACGAGAGCATCTTGCTTTAATGGAAGCAGGCTCTGTGATGGTCGATGTAGCGATTGACCAAGGAGGGTGTTTTGCAACAAGTCATATGAGCAGTCATGAGGATCCTGTATATTTAGTCGATGATATTGTTCATTATTCTGTAGGGAACATGCCAGGGGCGGTCCCTAAAACGTCAACAATCGCTTTGGCCAATGCAAGCTTCCCTTATGCTTTAACGATTGCAAATCATGGTTTGGATTATTTGGTAGACACAATTTCAGGCTTTGAAAAAGGCATTAATACTCATGCAGGGAATGTTTGCAATGAGTCGGTTGCGAAAACCTTGTCTTTCCCGCATGTGGAATATAAAAAGATAGAAAAAATAATGAAAGTTTAATGATTTCTTGATACAATAGATGTATAAGAAGAGGAGGTGGCCGTCATTCCAAATGTTGTAACACATGGTTTGATGGCTCTTGATGTATTTAATCGACTAGAGACATCAAAAGTTAAACAAGCAATTGAAGCTTATCCAAGATCGTTTTTGCTTGGAAGTAACGGTCCAGATATGCTGTTTTATTATAAGGTTTTTCCTTGGCAGGATCAGAAATTGAATAAAATTATTGCTAATTATGGTTCGATCGTTCACGAGCAACGAATCAATGCCTTCTATGAGCAAATGTTTAAAGAGCTCGATAAGGTGAAAAATCCTGAACGATACGATGTTTTGCTCTCTTATCTTGCCGGGCATCTTTTGCATTGGAGTCTCGATTCTACGGCTCATCCATTTGTTTTTTATCGTAGCGGCCCTCTTTCAGGAGAAAGTGCCTATTGGCATTATCGTTACGAGTCAATGATTGATGCTTTGATGATTACATACTATAAACGGAAGAAACTCTCCGATGTGAATGTTAAAAACTTTGTTGACGTAAGCGAAGATGAGCGAAGATATATCGCAACTTTTTATCAACAAAACCTTGCGAAAGTACACGGTATTTATATAAGGCCGGATGTCATCGAAGAAGCCATTGTTTCGTTTAGGAAAGTGCTCAGTTTTCTATATGATCCACACAATCTTGTGACGCCGATTATTCGCAGTTTAGAGAATAGAGTTGCAGAACCTTGGGCGTTTTCAAGTCATGTTGTGAATTCAGAGCTCGACGCTAAACGCGATGTTCTTAATTTAAAGCATGAGACATGGTGTAATCCGAGTGATCAGAAAATTCAAAGCAATCAAAGTTTCATCGATCTTTACGAAGAGTCGATTGATTTAGGAATCGATCTTCTTGAAGCACTTGAGGAAGTCTTAGATGGTCATCGTCAAGACCTCAATGATATTATTCAAGACCGTCGTTATGATAACGGTTTGGCCCAAGATTTAGAAATGAAATACTTTAATCCAGTTTATAAAAAATAAGCATTTATAAAAGGAGGATGGCTTATTATGTATATATATATTCATGGTAAAAATGTTGATATCACAGATGCAATGCACACTGCAGTGGAAGACAAGTTAGCATTCCTTGAGAAATATTTCGAAGTCGATGATACCTTCCGTGCAAATGTTGTTGTTGATGTGTATCCTGAAGGTGTTCAAGTAGAAACAACGATTACATCGAAGCTTGGTATTTTACGCTCAGAAGTGATGACTGAAGATTTTTACACAGCACTTGATCGTTCGGTTGATAAACTTGAATCACAAATCCGCCGTCACAAAACACGTATTTCTAAGAAGAATCAGGAAGGCTTAACAGAAACATTCTTACGGATGATTGAAGAAGATAAAGGCGAAGAAGAGGCAGAACTTGTTCGTACCAAAACAGTGTTTGCAGAAAAGATGAATTTAAATGATGCAATCTTAGCGATGGAGATGCTCGGACATACTTTCTTCATTTATACTGATGATGAAACTAACGAGATTGCGGTTGTTTATAAGCGCTATGATGGAGACTACGGTCTTCTTGAAGTAGAGAAGGATGCATAGGTTTATTTCTTTTAGAAACTTGTGCTATAATACTACTTAAGTGGAGGTTTAGATATGAGCTTTAAAGATAAGTTTAAGAGTATTTTGTCGCCAATTGATGACGACTATGGAGATTATGAAGAATATCTTGAATTAACGGAAGAAGAAGCCGAAGGGCTCAGTGAATATGAAGAACCCAAAACGCAAGGAGGTCCAGCATTGCCAGCAGATACAAAAATGGTTTTATTTGAGCCGCGTTCTTTTGAGGAGGCGGAGGAGGTTGCTCGTTATCTTAAAGATCGTCGAGCAGCGGTGATTAATTTACATCGTCTTCAAAGAGACTATGCTCAAAGAACAATTGACTTTTTAACCGGTGTTGTTTTTGCGCTCGATGGATCAATTCAAAAAATCGGGCACAACGTGATTCTTTGCACACCAAAAACAATTGGTGTCGAAGGAGAAATTAGCATGAATCTTGAAGACTTGGATTCATAAATATGACGAAAGAAAAATTTCGTATTAAGCGCAAAGGCTATGACCGTTTTGAGGTTGATAAACATCTGCAAAAAGTAGAGCAAGATCTTCAGGTTCTTCAAAAGCAAAATGATTTATATCGCAAGCGGATTGATTTGTTGTTGAAGCAAAAAGCTTTTTTAAAATCAGAGTACGATCAAATCCTTGCGGATTTAAATGTGAAAGAGAAAGCAGCTGAAGAAATGGCTCGAATAGCTTTGAAAGAAGCCAATGTAATTATCGAACGTGCCTACGATAATGCAGATATGATTGTGCAAGAGGCAATGTCTTCCGCACGACAAATATTGGTCGAAATAGCTCGTATCTCAGATCAATCTCATGATTTGCGTAACGAATTGCAAGGAAAAATAAAACAATTGAATGAGGTTATTGATGATCTTGCCTTACCGCAAGCACCGAACCTTGAATATTTAAGCGAAGAACAAGACAAGTCGAAGGAATAAAATGGACAAAAGAGATTTCGCGGTTGGTGAAAGCGAAACAAAAACTTCCTTTGATATCACTTGGGAGCTTTGTCTTTGAAAAAGAGTAGAAGACACGTTGAAATGCGTTAAATTTCATAAGAGTGCGTAATTTATTTACGAACTAAGGTGGTACCGCGTTTTAAACGTCCTTATTTGCTGATAAGGACGTTTTTTATTTGCAATGACTTAAGGATAGAAAGAGGAGTGAAAGAAATATGGGATATAAAGAGACTTTACACTTACCACGTACAGACTTTGAAATGCGTGGGAACCTTGTAAAGAAAGAACCTAGAATTCAAGAACGATGGGAAAAAGAAAACATGTATCAGAAAATGTTATCAAAGAGGGAAGGTGCGCCACAGTTTGTTTTACATGATGGGCCACCATATGCTAACGGAGAAATTCATATTGGTCATGCTTTAAACAAGATTTTAAAGGATTTTATGATTCGTTCG
>JASLJD010000124.1 GCA_030152625.1 Erysipelothrix sp. | reverse complement strand
AGAGGATTCCGATTTTGATTTATCGGTTTTAATGAATCGGGAATTGCAAGATGTTTTTCGTAGAGGGAAATATTTGATTTTCCAATTTGAAGGAGCTTACTATTGGATTGTTCATTTAAGGATGGAAGGCAAATTTCATCTTTACGAAAAAAAGATTAGTAAAAGTAAGCACACTCATCTGATTATTCAAATAGGCGAAACTTCACTTCATTATTTAGATGTTCGGAAATTTTCACGTATGGCGGTGACTCAAGATCTTGAACTTTACTTTAAAAAGAAAAAACTGGGTCCTGAACCTTTCGATGATGATTTCGGTATCCCTTATTTAAAGGATAATTTGTCTCATCGAAGAAAGGCGATCAAAGCTTGTCTTCTTGATCAAAATATCGTTGCAGGGATTGGGAATATTTATGCCGATGAGATTCTTTTTGCCTGCAAACTGCATCCAGCCATGCCTGCTGAAAATTTAGGCGAGAACGATTATGCTTGCCTTTATGAAGCCAGTCGCAAGATCTTAGAGCAAGCCATTCATGCAGGAGGGACGACGATTCGTTCCTACACCTCAGCTTTAAATGTTAGCGGTCGCTTTCAAATTGATTTAAAAGCATACGGTCGTTATGATGAGCCATGTTATCGTTGTGATACAATCATGGAGAAAACAAAAGTTGCTGGAAGGACAAGTTCTTTTTGTCCGCGATGTCAAAAGGAGTATCGTTAAGATGTATGTAGCCATTACTGGGACAATGGGAGCTGGTAAATCCAGTGTCTCGCATTTCTTAAAAGAACAATCTTATTCAGTCTATGACTTTGATGCGATGGTCAAAGCTTATTATCAAGAAGGAAGAGAATTGTATCAATATGTGCAGGAACGCTACGGCGAAGCTGTTTTCACTGATAAGAACTTAGATTTCGAAAAAATTGCAGCCATTGTTTTTGAAGATGAGAAAGAATTGGAACTTTTAGAATCGCGGGCTTTCTCTTTGGTTAAGAAGGAAACCCTTGAAATTATGGAGAAACACCCTGAAACATTGATTTTCTTTGAAGTCCCTCTTCTCTTTGAGGCGGATCTCGCTTCTCTTTTTGACTATATTTTAGTTGTCGATGCGGATAAGGAATTGCGCTTAAAGCGTTTGGAAAAACGTGGCATTGCAGCTGACGATGCTGAAAAGAGAATGCTCCGCCAAAAAACATCTGAATACAAGCGTCAACATGCTGACTATGTCATTGAAAACAATCATGATTTGGAAGATTTAGAAGAAGAAATTAAAATATTCTTGCAATCGCTGCTCTTGGAAAGGGGGAAACAATGGGTCCAAGCCGATATCGATTAAAAACAGATTTCACATTATCACCTGAGGAATATCAATCCCTGGTGCTTTTGTATCAACCGGTCTTTGCTTATCCAGCGCTTTCACTTTACTTGAGCTTGTATGAACTGGGACGTTTGGAGAAAGTGGTAGAGATCAATGATTTAATGCGAGTTTTATCGATTCAAAGAGATGATGTTACGCGATATCGCATTGAATTGGAGCGCTTTGACTTATTGAGAACCTTTGAGAGCAAAAAGTACTTAAGCTTGGTGGTTCAAAAACCTTTGAGTCCTCAGGATTTCATGCAACATCCAAGTTACGCTCGGCTCTTTCATATTGTGATGGGACATGAAGCCTTTATAGAGCAAGCACATCGATTTCAAAGGCTTCGTATTCCAGAAGGGGAAGACATCAGTCACCGTTTTGACTTGTCACGCTTGGCAGTGTGGGATCAGTCTTTTGAAGAAAAGTTTCAAAAAGAACAAGAAACAGCAGAGATTCCACAAAGTTCCGGCTATGATGTAGATGCCTTTTTCAGAAAAATTCCTTTGCCCAATTTCCCCTTGGATTTGCGTACAGATGATGTGAAAACTTTGATAGCCCAAATGGCGAGTACTTATTCTTTGAGTTTTTCTGAATTGAGAAGTGCACTCTATGCTTCGACTAACTTACACAAGAAGACATTTGACAAACGAAGATTTTGTTATTTGATTGAAAAGAATCAAGGCAAGTTAGATGTGGAAAGTGTAGAGGATCCTTACGAAATGGATCCGTTGAGCTTTCTTCGCCATATTCAAGGCTATGATTATGTGGTGCAAGCGGATCAGAGGCTCTTGAAGTCTTTAAGCCACAACTTTCAGTTTTCTGATGAAGTTGTGAATGTCTTGGTAGAATATGTACTTAAAGTAAATCAAAATCAATTAAATCGGGCCTATGTTGAAAAGATCGCTGCTTCTTGGAAAAGAGAAGGCGTCAAAACAGCGAAAGAAGCGAAAGCTTTAATTGATGGAAGTTCAGAACATCAACAAGCTCGCAGCAAAAAGAGGGGTTATTCAAAGAAAGTTCAACGTCATATCGCGATGCCAGAATACAGCAAAGAAACAGAAATCGAAGAAGATGTGGATGATTTGAAAGCGGAATTGTATGACTTACTAGAGAAAGGTGATTCATAATGAGCATGCGGAATTTGCGTTTTGATTTAAGTGAAGAACAAAAAGAAAAACGTAAGCAACTGGCTGAAGATCTGTACCAAAAATATGAGGAAATCCCAAAATTCATTAAGGAAAACAATTGTTCTTGGGACTTTTACGAACTGCATGTCAGCAAGTTTAAACGATGGGTTGAAGGGAAAAGAAAAGCCGAATCACAGAGTAAAGAAGCCTTGCGCGAAGATGCCTCTTTAGGTCTTTATGTCGACTTAGAATATGATGCCCAACATCAAGTGTTGATCGAAGTGATTCGAAAAGTACCGTATGTGCAAAAACTTGAAGAAAACTTTGCTTTTTTGAAGAATTATGAAGTTTTTGACTTGCCAGAATCACTGGAAGCAGCTTTTTTTGAAAATCTGGAATTTGAAAAAGAAAATCCAGCCTATCTCAAAGCCGTAAAAAATTTGGTAACTTTTAGCAAAAGTGATGAAACAGGTTATTATCTTTATGGTGATCTCGGTGTTGGGAAAAGCTACTTAGCTGCTTGTGTAAGCAATCATTTCGCAAAAAATAATCGAAAGGTTGTTTTTGCGCATGTGCCAAGCTTATTGAACTATCTAAAACAGCAGTTTTCAAATCCGGTTGCAATGGAAGAGATTTTATGGCGCTTACGTACAGTTCCTTTGTTAGTCTTGGATGATTTAGGGGCTGAACCGATTACTCCTTGGAGTCGAGATGAAATTCTTTTGTCGATATTAAACGATCGTTTAGAAAATAAACGTAAGACTATTATTACCAGTAATTACAAACCCGATATGCTTTTTGATCTCTATCAAATCGATACAAGGGGTGTTTCGGATGAAATTAGAGCCCGTCGACTTGTAGATAGAATCCACTCTCTCACAATCCCTTGTGAAATTATTGGTAAAAATCGAAGACATTCATGAAATAAGCTTAAATTCCTAAGGAATTGGCTTAAACTTATGGTATGATATTGCTAGAGGTGAATGAATGAAAAGGATCGGCGTATTGACCTCGGGAGGCGATGCACCTGGAATGAATGCAGCCATTCGTGCTGTTGTCCGTTCAGGTTTATCTCGAGGCATGGAAGTATATGGAATTTTTGATGGATATGATGGTCTGGTGAAAGGGAAAATTCGCAAGCTTGAACGAGGCGATGTCAGTGATATCATTATACAAGGAGGAACTATCTTAGGAAGCGCTCGTTTAGAAGAGTTCAAATTAAAAGAAGTTCGGGAAATTGCTGTTGAGAATCTCAAGAAGCATGGTATTGAAGGCTTGGTTGTTATCGGAGGCGATGGAAGCTTTCGTGGTGCACATGCTTTACATGAAATGGGGATTTCATGTATTACGGTTCCAGCGACAATTGATAATGATATTGCTTCGACAGAGTATTCGATTGGTTTTGATACTGCATTGAACACGGTTATTGACAATGTGGATAAACTGCGCGATACCTCCAGTTCGCATCACCGTTGTTCGGTGATTGAAGTGATGGGGAATCGTTGTGGTGATCTTGCTTTATTTGCTGGTGTTACAACCGGGGCAGAAATCATCATCACCAAAGAAACTGGTTATGATGAAATGGAAGTTTTGCATCGATTACAGCATATTGAAGCAAAAAAACAAAAGCGTCATGCGATTGTGATCATCAGTGAAAAAATAACGGATGTCGAATTATTAGCTCAAAAAATATCTGAGCACACGAATTTTTCAGGTCGTTCGACAGTTCTTGGTCACATCCAACGCGGAGGTTCACCAACCGCTCGCGATCGAACTTTGGCAACGCAATTTGGTGATTATGCCGTCGATTTGTTGTCAAAAGATGTGAGTGGTAAATGTGTCTGTGTAATTCAAGGTGAAATTGTGAATTTAGATATTCCTGAGGCTTTGAGAATGCCAAAGCGTTCTCGAAAAGCACTTTTTGAATTACATGGTCGTCTAGTATAAAAGGAAGGAAGTTTATTATGATGCATGATATTAAAAAAACAAAAATTGTTTGTACGATTGGGCCGGCTTCTGAAAGCCCAGAAATGATTGAAGCACTTGCTAAAGAAGGGATGAATATTGTACGTTTTAACTTTTCACATGATGTACAAGAAAATCACCTACGAAGAATTAATACTGTTCGCGAAGTGAGCGATCGTATTGGTATTAATCTTGCTATTTTACTCGATACAAAAGGACCAGAAATTCGTACTGGAGTTTTTGAGGATGGTAAAGCTTATCTTGAACAAGGGGATACCGTACGAATTGGCTTTGACATGGATTTTAAAGGAACGAAAGAGAAGTTCAGTATTTCGGTACCAGAGGTCTATAATGATGTGGATGTTGGTGACTGCATCCTTGTCGATGATGGTTTGGTTCGCTTAACAATCATTGAAAAACAGGACAACGAGCTTGTTTGTCGTGTAGAAAACCCAGGTCCTGTTAGTGATCGTAAAGGGATCAATATTCCAGGTGTTGTCTTAAGCATGCCATTTATGTCAGAAAAAGATGAAAATGACATCCGCTTTGGTGCACGAAACAATATTGACTACATCGCAGCATCTTTTGTCCGACGTGCAAGTGATATTGAAGAGATTCGAAAAATTCTCAAAGAAGAAGGCAAAGAACACATTCAAATCATTGCAAAAATTGAAAACCAAGAAGGTGTTGACAATATTGAAGAAATTCTCGAAGCTTCGGATGGAATCATGGTTGCTCGAGGAGATCTCGGTGTTGAAATTGAATCCCACCTTGTGCCAATTTATCAAAAACAAATGATTGCAACATCCAATCGTTTAGGGAAACCGGTCATTACAGCGACCCATATGCTCGAGTCGATGCAAGAAAACCCACGTCCTACACGAGCAGAGGCCAGTGATGTGGCGAATGCAATTCTCGACGGTACTGATGCAGTGATGCTTTCTGGAGAATCTGCAGTCGGAAAATATCCAGTGGAAGCAGTTCGAACAATGAACAATATCGCCCGCGCAATGGAAGGTATTTTCCCTTATCGTGATCGTCTTGAGAAATCGATTGCGACTTCACATCGAACAATACAAGATTCAATTGGTATGTCGATTGCCGAAACAGCTCTCAATCTCGATGATGTTGAGGCCGTGGTTGCCTTTACACAATCGGGCTTAACTGCAAAACGTATTTCAAAATATCGTCCGAACGTACCTGTTATTGCCGTAACTTTCTCAAAAGAAGTTCAAAGAGGTTTACAAGCGCATTGGGGAGTTGTTCCAGTTTACTCCGATGTTCAAAATGACATGACGAATGATGATGAAATTGCTTCGACATTTGCAAAGAGCTTTGGCATTGAAGCAGGTAAAAAAGTTATTATCGCTGCAGGTTATCCAACCGGAACCGGTAATACAAATCTGATGAAAGTTATCGAAATCGAATAAACATAGAAAATATTTAGGAGGATAAAGAATGAATGTAATTGCTGTCGATTTAGGTGGTACTAATGTGCGTGTAGCGCTTGTCGATCGTCAAGGAAGCATTCTTGATGAAATCATTCGTCCTTCTCATGCTGATCAAGGCCCTGAATTTGTATTGGATCATATTGTTGAAATGGCAAAGTCTTTAAAATCCTTTGAAACAGCGAAAGCTTTAGGTTTGGGTCTTCCCGGACCGGTCAATCAAGCAAAAGGAACCGTTACTGTTGTGACCAATCTCAAAGATTTTGCGTTTTATCCGATCCGTGAACATTTGAATCAAGCCTTGTCATTACCTGTCTATATTGAAAATGATGCAAAAGTGGCCGCCTTGGGAGAGGCCACTTTTGGTGCAGGTAAGGGATATCGAACGGTTTATTATATTACACAGTCTACAGGTGTTGGCGGTGGTTTAGTCATTGATGGAAAGATCCATGCAGGTGCTCATGCACATGCAGGGGAGATCAGTAATGTCATCATTGATCCACATCGTGAAGCTTATCCAGAGATGGTTTCGATGCCGTCAACAGTGGCTGAAACACAAGTGAGCGGGACAGCTATTTATCTCAAGGCAAAGCATGAAGGAAAATTGGATGTCGCAGACACACGAGATGTTTTCAATCAAGCAAAAACTTCGAAAGAAGCAAAAGCGATTATCGATCAAATGAGCTATGATATGGCGCAGCTTTTATCAACGATTGCGCATATCGTGGATCCCGATATTTTTGTTTTGGGTGGTGGTGTGACCAAATCTCGAGAACAGTTTTGGGATCAGATGATTACACACTATCAAGAAATGGTCTATCCTGGATTGAGAGAAACATGTTTCAAGGCGGCTCAATTATCAGAACCAGGAATTATGGGAGCTGCAGCATTGGTGTTCTCACATGAGGAGGCAGAAAATTGAATCATTTATTAATGGAGAAATATGCAGAGCTTGCGATTTCGAAGGGAATCAATGTCCAAAAAGGGCAAGTTCTCTTAATTAATGCCAAAGCGGAACATTACGCTTTTGTACAAATCTTGACTCGTCGAGCTTATGAAAAAGGTGCCAAAAAAGTCGTCGTGAAGTTTTACGATGAAACAATCACAAAAATGCATTATGAAAATCAAAGTCTTGAAGATTTGACCCATATCCCAGATTGGTATCGTGCGGAGTATGATGAGTATTTAGAAGAAGATTTCTGTCGTCTGACGGTTTATTCGCCCATGCCCGGTTTAATGTCGGATATCGATGGCGAAAAATTAGCGAAAATCAGTCAAGCACAAAGCGAAGCAATGAAAGATCTTATGGCTTACAGCATGGCCAATCGCGGACAATGGTCATTAATTGCCTTGCCAAACAAACATTGGGCGAAGCTTGTTTTTCCTGAAGAAAATGAAGAAGCAGCCTATCAACGTTTGTTAGAAGCGATTTTATATGCAGTAAGAGTCAATGAAGAGGATGATGTCATTGCGGCATGGGATGAACATAATGCCCGCTTAGCTCATCAAAATAAGGTTTTAAATGAACATCAATTTGATGCGCTTCATTTCAAAAATAACTATGGTACAGATATTGTCGTTGGCTTGGCTAAAAATCATCTTTGGGCAGGTGGGGAAGAAGTTTCTGAAAGAGGCTATCGCTTTAATCCAAACATGCCTACGGAAGAATCCTTTACAATGCCAGATCGAAACCGTGTTGATGGTGTTGTTCATGCAAGCAAACCTTTAGATTACCAAGGACAAATTATTGATGATTTCTACTTAGAATTTAAAGATGGCAAAGTTGTCAATTTTGATGCAAAAAAAGGAAAAGATGCTTTAACGCAATTGCTCAACACAGA
>JASLJD010000110.1 GCA_030152625.1 Erysipelothrix sp. | reverse complement strand
AAACCAGTATAGAGCAGAATTAGGTATCCGTAAATAAAGTAAAAAACACCTTTTGGAGGTCAATCCAAAGGGTGTTTATTGCTTGAAAAGGTGATTTAAAATTTTTCGATGCGCTGTAACCATTGTAATATCATCCAGTTTTTCGATGGGGAGTAAAAAAACTTCAAAATCAAAGTCATAAATCTCATCAATTTCATAGACACGTATATCCCAAATAAGATGACTGAATTGATGTTTCATTCGATAAATATCTTTTTTACGAGCATGACCTTCGATTTGGGGTAGACGAAGGAGACCTTTCATTAAGCCGTCTCGATCGTCATTTGAAATTAAAATCTGTCCGTCTTCGATATAAATGAGAACGGACTTTTTGTAACTTGGAACTTTCTTTGCTTTGGGTTTAACTGGGAGTTTTTCAACATTGCCGTTTTTTCGTGCAAGACAAAGATCCTTTAAGGGGCAGACTTCACATTTTGTTTGATGTTTAGTGCAAACCAGGGCTCCGAGTTCCATAAGGGCTTGACCAAACTGACTTGGAATCGCTTGATTTTCGATCATTTCTTTTTTAAGGAAATCTTCGAACATGCGATGCGATGCGCGAGTATTCACATTTTCATGATAATCCATGTAGCGAGCCATGACTCGTTTTACGTTGCCATCAACAGGGATTTCAGGCTGTTCAAAAGCAATCGATGCAATGGCACTGGCTGTATAATCGCCAATGCCTGGAATTTTCATGAGATCTTTTTTATCACTTGGCAAGACAGCATTAAAATGCTCAACGACATATTGAGCACCTTTATGTAAGTTTCGAGCCCTTCGATAATAACCTAAGCCTTCCCACATTTTTAAAATTTCATCAATCGAAGCTTCGGCGACTGATTCGACATCAGGGAAGCGTTGAATCCATCTTTCGTAATAAGGAAGCATGGTCGCAATTTGTGTTTGTTGGGCCATGACTTCGCTGATCCAAATTTTATAAGGGTCTTGGTCATCTCGAAAAACCAGTTCTCTTTTATTTTCTTCATACCATTTTAAAAGTTCTTCTGTAAAGTTCATAGTTCTATTATAACAAAAAAAGAAAAGGTTGCCCTTTTCTTTTTTTAGAGAGATAGTGCTTTCCATTATCTTTCCGGTCATAGAGTGGTTAAGAAGGAAATCATGATCCGGATAAGATTTGACAATGAACTGCGTAACAACTTGTCGCGTTTTCCAAGTTGTTACTTATATGATAACGCTTACTTAAGAAAAAATCAAGTCTTTCAATAAAAAAAATAAGAGCCTAGGCTCTTATTTCCTTCAATAATCTTTTCGCTGTTTCTTGGTTTTGATGGGTTTCTTGAGCTAAAGCTTGAACCAAGGGATCGATTTCATCTTCCTTGGCACCAACAGCGATAGCCAAACTTCGCATATGAAGGCGCATATGACCTTTTTGGATACCGTCGCTAACCAGTGCATAAAGCGCTGAAAAGTTTTGGGCTAAGCCAATCGAGGCGACAAGTTTCATCATGGTTTTCGCATCGGCCTCGATCATTTGATGCGTTAATTTTGACTGAGGATTGATATGCATGGTCCCACCAACACTGCCTATCGGAACAGGTAATGCAATTGAACCGGCGAGGATGTTTTCTTCTTTTTCATATTTCCATTGACTTAGGCCTCGGTATTGCCCATTGATTGCGGCATAGCTATGTGCTGCTGCTTCGATTGCACGCCAATCATTCCCACTTGCAATCACGAAAGCATCAATACCGTTCATAATACCTTTATTATGGGTTGCGGCACGATAAGGGTCAATTTGCGCAAGGTCACTGGCTTCTTGCATCTTTTCAGCAGTTTTTTTGCCATGTTTGAGCGAAGGGATGGCAATTTTGACTTTTGCTGTCGCGATAGCTTCGGTATTAAGATTGGATAAAATAGCCATTGTTGCGCTTAGCTTAAATTGATCTTCAAAATGATTCTTTAAGGCTTCAAGCATCGTGTTAATGATGTTGGCACCCATCGCTTCTTGTGTATCCACAAAAAGATCGAAGACAAGAAAGCTTTGTAAACCATCTTCTTCAAGAATCCGATATCCACAATCACAAGCGCCTCCCCCTCGTTTCACAATCGATGGATGTGCGTCATTGGCTATGTCTAAAATCTTTTCTTTTTCTTTTTCAAGATATTGAATCAGTGCTTGATCCCATTGTGGGAAAGCGATTTGTCCGCGCATAATCCTAGTTTTTACTTTTGCTTGAATGCCATCGTTTTGTCTGAAAATTTTGGCGGCGTTATTAGCAGCAGCAATGACGGAGGGTTCTTCAGTGACCATTGGGAAACTGTATTCCTTTCCATTCATGGGAAATTTGAGTAGCATTCCCATTGGTAGCTCGAAAGTACCGACTGCATTTTCAATCATTCGGTCATATTTTTCCACAGTTAAAGGTTTATCAAATTGAAAGTCTTTTTTAAAATGTTTTTGTAAGCGTTTCCTTCTGTTTTCGATACTGTCTTGGTAAAACTTTTTCTCTTTTTGCATCTTCTCACCTTTCTTTAAGTGTATCGAAAAGGTCAATAAAATCAAGGCTTTTCATAGTATAAACGGTATTTATTTGTTATGATATGAAAGGAGGCGAGCGAATATGAAAACGAATAAAATTTCAATTATTGGAGCAGGTTCTGTTGGATCAACGACAGCTTTTGCCTTGATGAATCAACATGTTGCTTCAGAAATTGTGATTGTCGATATTAATAAGGAAAAGGCAGTAGGAGAAGCAATGGACCTCGATCAAGGTCAAGTTTTTGTTTCTCCTGTGAACATTGTTGCAGGGGATTATCCCGACACAGCAGGTTCAGATATTGTTATTATTACTGCAGGTCTAGCGCAGAAACCTGGAGAGACACGCTTAGATCTTGTGAATAGAAACATTGAAATTTACAAAGAATTGGTACCAAGTATTGTTAAATATAATCCCGATGCAATTTTACTTGTTGTTTCAAATCCGGTGGATATTTTGACACATGTGACCTATAAGTTATCAGGTTTTCCAGCTCATCGCGTTATTGGTTCAGGAACGGTTCTTGATACTGCACGATTCCAATCAATTTTAGCGAATAAGTTTAATGTGGATGCTCGAAACATTCAAGCAAACATTATTGGTGAGCATGGTGACAGCGAAATCGCGACATGGTCATTGACGACGATTGCAGGTTTGACAATTGATCAGTATTGCCGAAACATCGGTATTGAGTTTACCGAAGAAATGGCTGAAGAAATTACTAAAGAAGTGAAGATGGCAGCCTATGAAATTATTAATCGAAAAGGTTATACCAACTATGCGGTTGCCTTGGCAATCACTCGTATTGTCCAAGCGATTTTACGTGATGAAAATTCCATCTTAACCGTATCAAGCTTGCAAGATGGCGCTTATGGATTAGAAGATGTTTATATTTCAGTCCCAACGATTGTTGGTCGTTCAGGAATCAAACATGTAGTTGAAGTACCCTATAGTACAAATGAGATTGAGGCTCTTCAAGACTCAGCAGGATTATTAAAAGAGGTTATTGAAGAATCAAATCTCGAGTAAGTAATGATAGAAAGATAAGGATTGTGTTTTGAATGAAAAAAATTATTAATATTGCAGTGATTGCCCACGTTGACGCGGGTAAAAGTACTTTAGTTGATGCTTTATTAGCTTATTCTAAAGGGAAAGATTTGGAAGTCAATCGCATTATGGATAGCGATGATATTGAACGTGAGCGGGGCATTACGATTTATTCTAAGAACTGCAGCATCGACTATCAAGGTTATAAAATCAATGTTGTCGATAAACCTGGACACGCCGATTTTTCCAGCGAAGTAGAACGAATTATCAAGACTGTAGATACAGTGATCTTACTTGTCGATAGTGCAGAAGGGCCAATGCCCCAAACACGCTTTGTCTTAAGAAAATCACTTGAAAATGGTTTAAAACCGATTTTACTTATTAATAAAATTGATAAACCAGACCGTCGAGTTGAGGAAGTTATTGAAAGTGTTTATGAACTTTTCTTAGATCTCGATGCAACAGATGATCAAATTGATTTCCCTATTTTATATGGTATTACAAGAGATCATGTTATTCAGTATGAATTGGATGATGGTAACGACAATGTTGAACCGCTTTTAGATACGATTTTAAAACATGTTGAAGCTTATCCCAATAAAGATGAAGAACCTTTACAAATGCAAGTTTCTTCCTTAGCTTATGATGATTATATCGGGCGAATTGGTATTGGTCGTCTCTATCAGGGAACCTTGAATCGAAACCAAAACATTGTTTTAATTGATCCAGAAGGGGAACAACAGAATAGAACAGTTCGTCGTATTTATACTTATGATGGCTTAGAAAGAAAAGAAGTCGAGACGGCCCATAGTGGTGATATTGTCCTGGTATCAGGGATTGATGATATTTCAATTGGTGACACCTTGTGTCATGTTGATCATGTGGAAGCAATGCCAGCGATTCCGATAGCAGAACCGACGATGTCGATGTATTTCGGAGTGAACAATTCTCCCTTTGCCGGCAAGGATGGTCGTTACCTAACTTCACGGAACATACGGGAGCGCCTGTTAAGAGAACTCGAAGTCAATGTTGGCTTGCGTGTTGAAGAAACAGCTTCACCGGATCAATTTAAAGTTTCAGGTCGAGGCGAACTTCATCTGACAGTTTTAATTGAAAATATGCGCCGTGAAGGTTATGAGCTTTCAATCAGTAAACCAGAGGTTATCTTTAAAACCGATGAATCTGGACGGAAGTTGGAACCGGTTGAGGAAGTTTATGTGGAAACGCCCTCTGAATACAGTGGAAGCATTATTCAAGCCTTAACTTTACGTCAAGGAGATATGCGTGATATGCGCGAAGAAAATGGCATGAGCTATCAATGGTGGCATGTCCCAACCCGTGGTTTAATTGGTTTCAGACGCCGCTTCATTACTTTAACCCGCGGAGAAGGAACTCTTATCCGCCGTTTTCTTGACTATGAAACGATGCGTGGAGAAGTTCCGCAACGTCAAAATGGTTCCATGGTTTCAACTGCAACTGGCGAAGCGATGACCTATTCAATTTTCCATTTACAAGAACGTGGAGAATTCTTTATTGGTGCCCAAACAGAAGTATATGAAGGAATGATTGTCGGAGTATCGGCACGTGATATGGATATGGAAGTTAATCCAACC
>JASLJD010000117.1 GCA_030152625.1 Erysipelothrix sp. | reverse complement strand
TCCCCCTTTCTCATTTGGGTGGCACAGATTTCACGATAAACATCACAGCTTTCGATTAAGTCATCATGTTTTCCTTGTCCGACAATTTGCCCTTCATCTAAAACAAAGATTTGGTCACTGTTTCGAACAGAGCTAATTTTTTGCGCAATATTGATGACGGTCATCTCCGGCCTCTCTTCATAAATACTCTCAATAACTTCTGCCTCGGTTTGAGCATCCAAGGCACTTGTACTATCATCTAAGATTAAAATCGGTGCTTTTTTCAGCCAAGCGCGTGCAATCGATAAACGCTGTTTCTGTCCACCTGAAAAATTTTGCCCCGCTTGTTCAACTTTTTCATTTAAGCCGTCAGGAGTCTCTTCAACATAATTCTTCATATTGGCAACTTCTAAAGCTTCATAAAGCTCTTCATCATCAGCTTGATCGTCACCCATTTTTAAATTTGAACGCAAATCTCCTTTAAAAAGAACGGAATTTTGTGGAACAATCGCAATTTGATCACGAAGATAAGATAATTCATAGTCCTTTATATCCACCCCATCAATGACAATCCTCCCCGCATTGATATCATAAAGGCGCAGCATTAAGGCCATGAGGGTACTTTTACCTGAACCCGTTGAACCAATCACACCGATTTTATCACCCGGAAAAATTTCAAAGTTCAAATTACTTAACACAGGCGCTGAGTCAGGATGATAAGAAAAACAAACATCTTCAAAAACAATGTGTCCATGAACCTGCTTTGTCAAGGCTTTTTCATTGGATTGAATACTGATTTCTTCATCCAATATTTCACTGACTCGAACAAGGGATGCCTTACTTCTTGAAAGCATCATCAAACCGTGCGTCAACATCATCATCGAAAAAACCGTAAAACGAAGATAGTTGACAAAAACTAAGACATCACCAATTTGTATCGCGCGAAAACGAACAACTAGATGCGATGCAACAAACAAAAGAACAACTGTTGCGAAGTTTAAGATAAAAATCAAACTTGGTCCCATCATCGCCATTAAAAGATGAGCTTCAATATTAGCATCATAAAAGGATTGGTTTTCTTTATCAAACGATGCCTTCGCTTCATCTTCACGCACAAAGGATTTAATCAAACGAATATTCATGAGACTTTCTTGAATGAAACGATTCAGTTCATCCAAGCTTTTCTGCAATCGAACAAAAAGAGGAAAGCCTTTTTCGATGATGTATTTTAAAATGAAAGATAAAAGCAAGACAGCCACAAACATTACCAAAGCTGCCTCCTTGTTTTCTGTTCCAGTCATCCAAACACTGGCGATCAAGAAAACAGGCGCTCTCACTAATAAGCGAAGCATCATCATCAGCGTTCTTTGTAAGAAACGAACATCGTTATTTAAACGCGTTACGAGAGTTGCTGTTGAAAATTTTTGAACGTTTTTCAAAGAAAATCGGCGTACTTTTTCAAAAAGATCTTTTCGTAAACGAAAAGCAAATCGATTGGAAACATAGGCTGGAATAACCAGTCCTAAAACAGCAAAGAGAATAGAAATTAAAGCAATCCGAAGCATTTTCAAGCCAACGGTCTTCACTAAAGCGATATTGCCATACGCAATACCTTCATCGATAATCGCAGACATGAGTTGAATTTGATACAGTTCAAAATAGGCTGTTGTGGCAATAAAGACAACACCCAAGATTGCTAGTGGTAAATCACGTTTGAAATAGGGGAAAAGCTTTTTCATATATTAACTCCTTTGTTTATAACCTTACTCATTGTATCATATAAAAAAACTAAAGCCGCTTGACGCAGCTTTAGTTTCATCTTAAAAATATAAACCATAATATGCCATAGATTGCAAAGAGCATAAGCAGAAGCACTGGAACAAAAGTTATCAGTGCCGCAATGATCATTGCTGTTACATCTGAATCTTCAAGTTCTACATCTTTAAACTTTTCCTGAATTTCTTCTTCTGTTAGAAGCTTTTGCTTCCTTTTCTTCCGACCAAACATTACTTTAAGGTACAGGCAACAAAATGATTTTCTCCAACTTGATGCCAGTCTCCATCAGCTGAGTTATGTTCTCGGAAGTTTCGGAAATCATACTCTTCATTTTCCGCAGAATAAAGATCCTCTTCAACTTCTTCACGATCTTTTCGACTGCTGATGTCTGTTTTAAGGAAGGCTGCGAGAAGTCGCTTCGTATAAGGATGCTTTGCCTCTTCAAAAATCGTTCGAATCGGTGCCGCTTCAACAATCTTGCCTCCATGCATAACAATCACATCGTCAGCCATTTGACTGATTACACCAAGATCGTGAGTAATAAAGAGAATGGCTGTGTTGAAATCTTTCTTCAAATCATTCATCAGTTTCAAAATTTCAGCCTGAATGATCACATCAAGTGCCGTTGTCGGCTCATCGGCGATGAGTAATTTCGGATTACAAGCCAAAGACATCGCAATCATCACACGTTGACTCATCCCACCTGAAAGTTGGTGTGGATATTGTTGAAGAACATGTTCTGCGTTTGGAATTTGGACTGCCTTAAGCATTTCCAATGATTTTTGACTTGCTTCTTCTTCGCTCATCCCACGATGGAGCATTAAAACTTCAGATATTTGACGTTCAACCGTAAAGACAGGATTAAGACTTGTCATCGGTTCTTGAAAAATCATCGAAATTTCGTTCCCGCGGATTGGGCGTATTTCGTCTTCAGTCATCGCTGAAAGTTCCTTGCCTTCAAAGAAAATTTGGCCCTCGTAAATTTTTTGGTTCGGTTCGAAAAGTTGAAGAATCGACATTGCAGTCTGACTCTTCCCACTGCCACTTTCACCAACAATACCAAGTGTTTTTCCTTCTTCAACTGAGAAAGAGACGCCATTAACTGCTTTTACAAGCCCTCTTTTAGTATCAAAGTAGGTATGTAAGTTTTTTACTTCGAGTAAACTCATCCTAACGCCTCCTCAGTTGCTTCTTTATTCAATAAACGACATGCTACAAAATGATCCGGTGAAACTTCATGCCAATCGGCATCCGCTTCGCCACTGGTTTCAAATGCATAGAAATCAAAATCATCATTTGTTTCTTTGCTTAGTAATTTTTCAATTTCTTTTTGGTCTTCTTTCATGCGTGGAATCGCTGCTAAAAGACGCTTTGTGTATGGGTGTTGTGGATTTGTGAAAATCTCTTCGGCTGGCGCAAGTTCAACAAGGTTACCAAAATACATCACGCCAATTCGGTCACTGATATAACGAACAACACCTAAGTCATGTGTAATAAATAGATAAGTTAAATTGTTTTCTTCTTTTAAATCTTGAAGGAGATTAATTACTTGTGATTGAATCGATACGTCAAGAGCACTTACCGCTTCGTCTGCGACGATAAACTTCGGTTGAAGCGCTAAGGCACGAGCGATACCAATTCGCTGTCTTTGACCCCCTGAGAACTGGTGAGGATAGCGATGAATGTATTCCTTTTTAAGACCAGTTTTCTCCATGATGTCAATAATATAGTTTGTATATTCTTCACTTTTTGGATCATCGAAAAGCTTATGAGCAATAAGACCTTCCCCAATAATATTTCCGACAGTAAAGCGTGGATCCAAGGAAGAGTAAGGGTCTTGGAAAATAATTTGTAAGTCTTTACGAAGCAAACGCATTTCTTTTTTGTTGAGTGATGAAAGATCAATCCCATCATCTCTTTGTGCTTCATATTCTTCAAAGAGCGGATGGTCTTGAAGTGTTGAGCGATAAGCTTCAACTTCTTTATTGACCTCATCGAGCTTAACTTGAGCTGCTTCTAATTTTTCTTTATATTCATCCAAATCTTTCGTATCGGAATCATCCTGCATTTCATGACGAAGTTGTTCATGATTGTATTTTGCCCGATACTTCGATACTTCTTTACCCTGAGTATATTTCTTTAAAAGAAGGTCGCGAACTTTGTCTAAATCATCACTGAGCAAAAGAGCACCGGCTAAACGAAAGAGATTGCTATATTTCTCTTCATACTCAATCCGCGCAAGACGATAGTCTTCAGATAGATCCAAATATTCTTCGCCTTCTTTACCGATGAGTGCTGCTTCTTTTTCTTCTAAATCTTGAAGGTCTTCTGCATGTTTTGGGAAAACCTTTGGGATTGAACGATAAACATCACGAACATAGGCTGGCATCATCTCTTCAATGGATTCGCCATAATAAAGCGATGCCCCACCCGTTTGTTCATAGAGTTGGATCAATGTACGACCAAAGGTTGATTTACCACAACCGGACTCACCAACAAGACCGAGCGTTTCACCCTCATAGATTTCTAAGCTAATATCTTTGTTCGCTTTCACATACTCCTGTCTTTTCTGAAATATGCTTGATTTTTTGATTGGAAAATATTTTTGGAGATGTTCTGCTTTAATTAAAACTTTTCGTTTTTCTTGACTCATTTGCGAGCACCCCTTCCAATCTTTTTTTCATCAATTCGATTTAACATAATTAAATACCCCTTACTTTCCGTTTGATTTTGGATCCATAGCATCGCGCAACGCATCACCAATAAGGTTGACAGACAATGCCGTGATCATAACGCAAAGAGCTGGCAATACCCACTGCCACCAGTAGTATTCGATAACCGTCGTGTTTGTAGCACCATTGAGCATGTTACCCCATGAAGGAGAAGGTGGTACAACACCAAATCCTAAGAATGATAAACCGGCTTCTGTTAATAAACTCGATGCATATCCGAGTGTCATACTTACGATAATAAAATTAAAGACACTTGGAAGAATATGTTTGATAATAATTGTACTTTCTTTTAAGCCCAAGGCTCTTGCCGCAAGAACAAAGTCCTTCTCTCTCTCAGCAAGAATTTGCCCCCGTACCAAGCGCGCAACGCCTGGCCATGAAATAACCCCTAAAATCACCATGATCATCGCGAGTCGTTCACTTTGACCTGTTTCAGGTGGTAGGAATGCTGAAAGGGTAATTGCAAGCGGTAAGAATGGGAAAGCACTGATAACTTCCGCAAATCGCATGAGAAGATTATCGATGACTCCACCATAGAAGCCAGCAATTAAACCTACAAGCACACCAATGATCGTTGAAATAATCATTGCAATCGCACCAACGGTGAGGGAAACCCGACCACCTTGGAGTAAACGTTCAAACATGTCACGTCCTAAATGATCTGTTCCAAGGAGGAAACCTTCATTACCCCATCCTTCAATCTTCTTATCAGCGGTCACGGCATAGAATTGGAAATAATCGCCATAAACCTCTTCGACTTCTTTTGATTTCAAATTCGATGGAAGTGTTGTTAAATTGAATTTATTAGAACCCCAAGTGTGCACTTTACCTGAATCATCAACTGCTGCAAAAGCATTTCTTGTCGCTGCGATACTTGTAAACTTAGCACCTTCTGGAATTTCTTTCATACCACTGCGGCCTGAACCCCAAGCATGAATTTGTC
>JASLJD010000072.1 GCA_030152625.1 Erysipelothrix sp. | reverse complement strand
GTGGCAGACTTTTCATGAACTTTGCAAACATGCAGATGTTGATATTGATAAGCCTATTTCAAAACTGAGTAAAAAACAGTTAGATACAATTCTTTATGGTACGAAAGAAGCCGTCTCTTATACTATTCATTCAAGATCGGGGAATGTGTTCCAAAGAAATGAACCGATGGAAGGTGTTGTGAATATGATTGAACGTCGTCATCGTGAAACAACATCACAAAACAGCCGTGAGTGGTATGCATCCTTCATGAGTGATTCGACTTGCTCAGTTTGTAAAGGAAGTCGTCTCAATCAAGAGGCGCTTGCTGTTCGCTTGAACGGTCTAAACATCAGTGAGTTTACGAAAATGCCGATTACAGATGCTCTGGTCTTTTTAAAGAACTTAGAACTCAGCGAAACAGAAGCGGAAATTGCAGATTTGGTCTTAAAAGAAATTCATTCCCGTTTACAGTTTTTAATGGATGTGGGATTGGATTATTTAACCCTTGATCGAATAGCGGGAAGTTTGTCGGGGGGTGAATCACAAAGAATTCGTCTTGCGACTCAAATTGGTTCGCGTTTGACAGGAGTTCTTTATGTTTTAGATGAACCTTCGATTGGTCTGCATCAGCGCGACAACGATCGTTTGATTGCAACTTTAAAGAATATGCGTGATTTAGGTAATACCTTGATTGTGGTTGAGCATGATGAGGAAACAATGGAAGCAAGTGATTGGATTGTTGATATTGGTCCTGGTGCTGGTGTCCATGGTGGTTATGTGATCGGTAATGGGCCTGTGGATGAAATCAAAGCCAATGAGAAGTCTTTGACGGGTCAATACCTGAGTGGTCGTTTAATAATCCCGATTCCAAAAGAAAGACGAAAAGGAAATCGCAAGCAACTGAAAGTTGTTGGAGCGGAAGAGAACAATTTGAAAAACATCGATGCTGTGTTTCCTTTAGGAAAGCTTATTCTTGTAACTGGAGTAAGTGGAAGTGGTAAATCGTCTTTAGTTAATGAGGTTTTAAGTAAAGCGATTGATCAATCGCTTGGAAAACAAAAGATCAAAGCAGGTAAGCACAAACGGATCAATGGTCTTCATCATATTGATAAGTTGATAAAAATCGATCAAAACCCAATTGGTCGAACACCGCGTTCAAACCCCGCAACTTATACTGGTGTCTTTGACCATATTCGGGAATTGTTTGCGCAAACACCTGAGGCGAAGATGCGTGGTTATGAGAAGGGGCGTTTCTCTTTTAACGTAAAAGGAGGACGATGTGAACGTTGTCGTGGAGATGGTGTGAAACGAATTTCCATGCACTTTTTACCGGATGTTTTTGTTAAATGTGAAGAATGTCATGGGAAGCGTTATAATGAAGAAACTCTACAAGTTCGCTATCGTGACAAGACCATTCATGATGTCTTGGAAATGACAATTGATGAAGCTGCTGAGTTTTTCGATGCGATTCCACGTATCAAAAAAGGTCTAACAACATTACAGGATGTTGGCTTAGGTTATATAAAACTGGGTCAAAGTGCAACCACTTTATCAGGAGGCGAGGCTCAACGAGTGAAATTAGCCAGTGAGCTTCAAAGACCTTCGACGGGTAAGACGGTTTTTGTTTTAGATGAACCGACGACAGGTTTGCACAGCTATGACGTTCAAAAGTTGATCGATGTTTTGAACCGTATTGTTGATCAAGGGGATACAGTGATTGTTATCGAGCATAATTTGGACGTGATTAAAAATGCGGATTATATTATCGATCTGGGTCCAGAAGGTGGCGAAGGTGGCGGTGAAATCATTGCGTCAGGAACACCGGAAGAAATTGCGGAGGTTAAACAAAGTTATACAGGTCAATATTTACGAAAGGTTTTTGAAAAGGAGGGCTATCAGTGGAGGAAAGAGGACACTGCAAAGTAAGACAATTTGTAGAAGCTTTTGATTTCGAACAAGTGAGTGGGGATGATCGATCTTTAGAAAGACTCATCAAGGTTCCCAATACCAATCGGCCGGGTTTAGAATTGAGTGGTTTTTATGATCATGTTGAACCTAAGCGTGTTGTGATTATTGGGAATAAGGAGACAGCTTATATTGAGCGTGTTTCTTCGCAAGTTCTTTATGAGCGTTTTGATCGGATTACCAGTCCTCAAACCCCGCTTATTCTTATCACAGCGGGTAATCAAGTTCCTAAGGAATTGATTGAAGTAGCAAATAGGAAAAACTTTCCTGTTTTTAAAACGAAGATGCCTAGTTCTGAGGTCATGGTTGAAATTGTTACGTATTTAGATGAGGTCTTGGCACCTCGTACGAATGTTCATGGTGTTTTGATGAATGTATTCGGCAAAGGTGTTTTGATTATTGGTGACAGTGGCATGGGGAAAAGTGAAGTTGCTTTAGATCTCATCTTGCGAGGTCACTCATTGATTGCGGATGATCGGGTTGATGTTACAAGGATCAAGCACACCATTGTTGGTACAGCTCCAGAGCTTTTACGTGGGATGCTTGAAATTAGAGGCATTGGTATTATTGATGTGATGCACATGTTTGGTGTTCGTTCTTATCTTGAAAAAGAAGAAATTAATTTTGTTGTCGAACTTCGCAAGTGGGATGACAATGAACAATATCTTCGAGCAGGTATTGAAGAGCAAACCTATTTTAATATCTTGGGTTTGGATATTCCTCTTTTGGTTTTCCCAGTAAAAGAAGGGCGAAATTTGGCAGTCCTTGTTGAGTCGGCTGTTCAGGACTTCATGTTAAAAGAACATGGCATCAACAGTGCCAAGCTTTTTGATCAAAGAGTTTTAGATTTTATCCGTCGTAGAAGTGAGGAAGAAGAGCATGATTAAGTTTTTTCCTGATCCTAAAATTTTCGTTCAAATCGGTCCTTTTCAAATAGCATGGTATGCTATGTTTATTGTGACAGGGGCCTTAATTGCCTATCGTATTAGCTTAAAGAATATTAAAGAAGCGGGCTATGATGCGGAAGATGTCGAAGACCTTTTTATGGGCGTTATGCTTTTTGGTATTTTAGGTGCCCGTATATGGTATGTTCTTTTTTATGATTTTAAAGCATACTTAGCCGAACCGCTCAAAATTTTTGCTGTTTGGGAAGGTGGTCTTGCAATTCAAGGTGGCCTTTTAGCGGGGGCTTATTATGCTCATCGTTTCACAAAAAAACGCCGTATTAACTTTTGGCATTGGGCTGATATGGTCGTACCGAATGTCTTGATTGCTCAAGCGATTGGCCGCTGGGGAAACTTTATGAATCAAGAGGCTTACGGTCAAATTGTCAGTGAATCTTATTATCGCTACTTTCCTTCTTGGTTTAAGCAAAGGATGTTTATTCAGGGACAATACCGCCAACCAACCTTCTTTTTTGAAAGTGTTGGTAATATTATTGGTTGGCTTTTGATTGTTTTTGTCTTGAAAAGACGAAGTAAACTTAAGCGTGGAGATTTAACTTTTGCTTATTTAATGTGGTATGGTCTTGTAAGGTTTTTTGTGGAGGGTTTTCGAAGCGACAGTCTTTATATTGCGAATACAGAGATTCGGATTGCCCAAGTCATGTCAATTTTATTTATCGTTGTAGGGCTTATGGGCTATATGGGTTATCTCCGTCCTTATATGGATATTGAGGATAAACCAGTTCTTCTGTTTGATTTTGATGGGACCTTGATGGATACAGGCGATTCCATTCGATTAGCAGCCAAAGAAAGTTTAGAAAAATTCCGTCCGGATTTGGAAATAACGGATGAGATCTTGAATGCTTTCATTGGCCCAAGCCTTTATGAAAGTTTCTCAAAATATGTCTCGGATGATGAATTGGAAGACATCATCGCTTATTACCGTCAAATTAATCATGAACTTCATGATGATTATGTTCGACCTTTTCCTTATGCCATCGACTTATTGGAAGAGCTTCAAGAAGAGGGTTATGATATGGCGATTGTTTCCAGTAAGAGTCGCCCAGTCATTGAGCTAGGCTTAAAGCAACATGCAATGAAAGATTACTTTCAAGATATCATCGCTTTTGAAGATGTTGAGTTTACAAAACCCAATCCTCAAGGGATTAATCTTGCTTTGGAACGCTTGGGACGTGGTCGTGATCAGGCGATTTATATCGGTGATACAGTCAGTGATATCGAAGCGGGGCGCCGGGCAGGTTTATTTACAATTGCAGTTGCCTTTGATAAGATAGCTAACGAGGACATCCTTAAACGTAAATCAAATCGTTTTGTCCGAGATTTACGTGATATCAAAGAGATATTAAAGGAGGATCATGAATGGACAAAAAATATGATGTAATAATAATAGGTGCGGGGCCAGCAGGCTTAACAGCAGCTGTTTATGCGGGGCGTGCAGGCTTGAGTGTAGCGATGATTGAATCGGAAGCGCCAGGTGGCAAAATGATTAAAACAGATTTGATCTGTAACTATCCTGGAATCAATGAGATAACAGGTGTCGATCTTTCGATGAAGATGTTTGAGCATGCTAATGAGTATGGAACAGAGTATCTTTATGGCATGGTTGAGGAAATCATCGATGAAGGTGACTTGAAGCTTGTGAAAACACAAGATGGTCAAGAACACCGTGCTTACTCAGTGATTGTTGCGACAGGAACCAAAGAGCGAACACTCGGTTTCCCAGAGGACGATATGCTTCTTGGAAAAGGTTTATCCTATTGCGCAGTCTGTGATGGTGCTTTCTATAAAGATAAAGATGTGATTGTGATTGGGGGCGGAAACTCAGCGCTTGAAGAAGCAGTTTTCTTAACACAATATGTTAACAAAGTAAAACTTGTTATTCGTCGTGATGTTTTCCGTGGCGATAAGATTGCCCAAGAACAAGTCTTTAAAAATCCAAAGATTGAAATTATTAAGAAACATTTACCCGTTGCTTATGTTGTTGAAGACGATCGCTTAGCGGGGATTGAATTTGAACAAGTCGATACGAAAGAACGCGTTAAAATTATGGCAGATGGCGTCTTCCCATACATCGGTGCTATTCCTGAGACAAGTTTCTTAAAGGGGCTCGATGGTGTCTTGAATGACAGTGGCTATGTGATTGCCAATGAACGTTTAGAGACTTCAGTTCCAGGTATCTTTGCTGCAGGCGATGTCATTGAGAAAGAATTAAGACAAATCGTAACAGCAGCAGGCGATGGCGCAATCGCAGCTCAAAATGCTTTCCAATATATCCAGCAAATCAAAAACTAAGGCCTCGGCCTTAGTTTTTTGTTATAATAGGGGAAAGGAAGGTGTTGTTATGTCGAGAAGTCAAGTTGTTTTAGTGACCGGACTGTCCGGTGCCGGGAAAACAAGTGCAATGGCTGTTTTAGAAGATTTGGGATACCATTGCATTGATCGTTTCCCCAATAACATGGTTGATCATCTCATTGACGATATTGAAGAAGAACGTGATCCTCGTTATCGGCGCCTGGCTTTGTCAGTGGCGTCCATCGATTTCAATGCCTTCTTTAAGGCTTTTAAAAATGCGGATGTGACTTTGCAGGTTTTGTTTCTTGATGCTACGAAAGAGGTTTTACTTCGTCGTTATCAAGACAGTAATCGGCATCACCCTTTACTGATTTCGAATATGGCTTCCAGTCTTGAAGAAGCTATCGATGTTGAAATACGTAATTTAGCTTCTTTAAAGTCTTATGCTACGATTATTATTGATACTAGCCATTTAAAATTTTCGGATTTAAAGAAAAGGATTCGTCGTTTCTTTACCAGCGAATCTAAAGATTATTTAAGCATTACTTTTATGTCTTTTTCTTATCGTGGTGGAGTTCCTTTAGATGCTGATCTTGTTTTTGATATTCGTTTTTTGAAAAATCCTTATCAGAATGAAAGCCTCCGCCTTTATACAGGACTTGATCCGCAGGTTTACCATCGTTTAGTGAATGATGAGAATACGGATGCTTATTTAAAACATTTGCTTCCCTTTCTAAACTATTCTTTTGAAGAATATTTTAAAGAAGGAAGGCATCATTTAACGGTGGCCTTGGGTTGTACGAATGGTCGTTATCGCTCTGTTTCTTTGGTGAAACATCTCGAAGCCTATTATCGTCGTCAGTATCGAGTCTTTGCAGTCCATCGTGACTTGAAGGAGCTTGATTAGCATGCATTACAATGTTGTGATTATGGGTGGAGGTAAAGGGCAGTCAGCCTTATTGCGTGGTTTAAAGGAGCTGTCCTTTCTGAATTTAAGTGCGATTGTAACGGTTGCGGATGATGGTGGAAGTACCGGGCGACTGCGTGAAGACTTCGATTTGCCTGCAATGGGGGATGTTCGTGATGTTTTGCTGGCTTTAGCGGAATCCGAGAGCATGCTTCATGAGGTGATGGATTATCGTTTCAATGAGGAAGTACGTTCTGAACTTGCGGGTCATAGTTTAGGGAATCTTATTTTAACGGCTTTAACAGAGATTAAAGGTGATTTTATGGATGCGATTGCCTCCATGTCTGAGATCTTAAATGTTCAAGGGAAGGTAATCCCTGCTTCGACGGAAAGAATTACCCTTTGTGCCCAAATGAAAGATGGTACGATTGTTCGCGGTGAATCCAACATCCCGGTTTATCAAAATCACATTCAACGGGTATTTTATGATGATCATATTGTAGCAAGTGAAGAAGCGATTCAAGTGATTGAGGATGCAGACATTATTCTTTTTGGTGTTGGCTCTGTTTATACTTCGATTTTGCCGAATGTGATTATCCCCGATATACAAAAAGCATTAAAAAGAAGCGATGCAAAAAAAGTCTATTATAGTAATGTGATGAGTCAACCAGGAGAAACCGATGGTTTTACTTTTGAGGATCATATCGAAGCCATTGAAAAGCATGCTCAAGTGGAGATGGATTTAATTGTAGCAAGTAAAGATCCGATTCCAGAGGAAATCGTCCAAGCTTACAAGAAGGAAGGCAGTTATCCGGTTAAATTTCGGGATAAGGCTCATCCCTACGATGTTTTGTACCAAAATCTATTATCATTTTCGGGGCAAACGATTCGTCATGATCCCCAAAAAGTTAAGCTTGGATTTTATGAAGTATTGGAGGTATTGTCTTGTCCTTTAGCAGTGAAGTCAAACACGAAATAACAACCAACGAATTTGATACATGTTGTATGCGGGCGCAATTGTCAGCTTTTTTCCATGTGAATTCAAGTTTGCTTATTCGTAATCAAAAGCCTTATGTTCGGGTTGAAATCAGCAATGCGACCATTGCTAAGCAAATTTATAAACTCTTAAAGAATTTGTATGATGCCGATGTCGATTTAAAAATGAAGAAGAAAGACAATTTAAAGAAGAATCATGTCTATACTTTGACAGTAATGGACGATGTTTTTTTGATCTTAGAGGATTTAGGTATTTATGAAAACGGTCGTATGCGCGATCTTCCGAAAGAACATATCACAGAGAAAAACTGTTGTGCTCGTTCCTATATGGCCGGTGCTTTTCTGGCAAGTGGAAGCATTAATTCTCCCTTTACTTCTAATTACCATTTAGAAATTAGCACATATGAAAAGGTACTTGCGGAGTTTATCGTTGAGCTTATGGAACGTTTTAATATCTTTGGAAAGATTACAGAGCGTCGAAATCGTTATGTGGTTTATGTCAAAGTGGCCGATCAAATTGCGGACTTTTTAAAAGCGGTGGGTTCTTATCGTAAAACAATGGAATTTGAAGATGTTCGTATCCAACGAGATTTCACCAATTCTCTCACACGTTTAGAAAATGTTGAGATTGCAAATGAAGTTAAAACAATCCAGGCGGGCAATCGTCAGCTGGACGCTATTTATGCCTTGATGGAAGCGAATGAATACAATCGATTGGATGAAAAACTTTTGGAGGTAGCGGAGCTTCGCATGGATCATCCTGAAGCAAGTCTAAACGAACTGATTGAGAAGTTTCAAGAAAGATATCACAAAACAATCAGCAAATCGGGCTTACAACATCGCTTTAAGAAGATTATTGATTTGGCTTCCAAAGTTTCATGATATAATAAGAGCTAAGGCGGTGAGCATATGCTGTATTATTTTGTCATCAGTTTTATCATTTTTGTGGTCATTTCTTTTTTACCTCAATTGCTTTACTTTGGTTTGATTGTTTGGCTTGTTCTTACGATTGTGCGAGCGCTATCTTTCGATGAGAAAAGAACAAGGCGCTATGAAGACAAGCAAGAAAGATACCGTCAATCCAATCAAAACCAACATAAAAGCAGTTCAGATGAGATTATTGATGTGGAATATCGAGAACGAGAAGTTGATGAAGATTAATAGAAAGTAGGGATGGACTTGTCGACCAAGACTGAAGTTTTGGATTTTTATAAGGAACATTTAAGCAGAAGAGATTTTGCTCTTTTTAACTTACTTTATCAAAGGGAGGATTTGCCTTGTCAATTTTATTGGTATCAAGGAGCGGTGATTGCGAAAAGTGATAAAGTCTTGTCTTTAAATGAAACTCTCCTTTCGACAAGCTATCTAAACTTTTTCGAGTACGAAAATGAAGAAAGTGCTAAGAAACTTGTTCACACTGTTGTAGAAGAGAGCGCTAAGAGTGATTTGATTACTTTGGTTCGTACTAATGACGAATATTTCTTTAGCCAGTTTGGCTTTGAAAAAGTGGTTGAGCAATATATTTACAATTTTAATCGTGATCAAATTTATGATTTTGATGTTTCTGGGATCGTGATGGATCCCAAAGCTCAGGTCTTGGCTGAAATTTATGAAAACTTTACTTCTGTATTCACGGGTTATTTTGCTCGTGATGTCGCAGATTTTGAAAGACTGAAAAGCATTTTAGAAGGTCTGGGCGGGGGGATTGTTTCCTACTATGATAAAGCGTATGTGATGTATATTCGTCGCTCAGGGCATGTGGAGGTCTTAGAAGCAGCTTATGACAACAGCGGGAGCTTGTTGAAGTTGTTAGACTTTGTAAGCAGAGGCTTACCGAGGATTGTGCTGATTGCAAGTGAAAGTGAACAGATTCATCGCATCATTCCCAATGCTCACCGGAGTAAGAAAACCTTTCTAATGGGACGGGTGAATGATCGTGTTCTTTTTGAAAGATTGTTCCATATAAAGATTATCAGTGCCTATTCCGCATTTCGGGCTTTTGCTTTGCCGGTCTTCAATCGGGACTATTTTTAAAAAAGTTATTCTTATCACAATTGACAAAAGCGCTCAATGTTATATAATGATAGTGTTACAAAAGATTAAGGGAGGAAATTATAGATATGACAGTTAAAGTAGCAATTAACGGTTTTGGTCGTATTGGACGCTTAGCGTTCCGCTACATGCATGGATCAGAAGACATGGAAGTAGTTGCAATTAACGACTTGACCAATGCAGAAACATTGGCACATCTTTTAAAATATGACTCAGCACACGGTGTTTACGACAAGGAAGTCGAAGTAACCGAAGATGGACTTGTTGTTGGTGGAGAAGAAGTTAAAGTATTCTCAGAAAAAAATCCAGCAGACTTGCCATGGAAAGACCTTGGTGTTGACGTTGTTATTGAAGCAACAGGTGTCTTCCGTACAGAAGAAGGCGCAGGTCTTCACTTAGAAGCAGGTGCACGTAAAGTTATCGTTTCAGCACCAGCATCAGGCGATATCAAGACAGTTGTATACAACACAAACCATGATATCTTAGATGGTAGCGAGAAAATCATCTCAGGTGCATCATGTACAACAAACTGCTTGGCACCAATGGCAAAAGTATTGAATGATGAGTTCGGTATCATCAATGGTACAATGACAACCATTCATGCTTACACAAGTGACCAACGTCTCTTAGACGCACCACATGCAGACTTACGTCGTGCACGTGCAGCAGCAACAAACATTATCCCTGCATCAACAGGTGCAGCAAAAGCAATCGCACATGTTATTCCTGAATTATCAGGAAAACTTGACGGGAACGCACACCGTGTTCCAGTTATCACAGGTTCAATCACTGAGCTTGTTGTAGCGGTTGAAAAAGAAGTAACAGCAGAAGAAGTTAATGCAGCAATGAAAGCAGCTTCAAACGAATCATTCGGTTATACAGAAGCGCCACTTGTCTCAACAGACATCATTGGTATTGACTACGGTTCACTCTTTGACGCAACACAAACAAAAGTTCAAAACGTCGGTGGCGTAAACTTAGTTAAAGTTGCATCATGGTATGACAACGAAGCTTCATACACACATCAATTAGTGCGCTTAGCACATCATGTTGCTTCAAGTATGTAATTAAAATTACAAAGAAAGAAAAGCTATCCGATAGAAGGATAGCTTTTTTATTATGCTATAATAAATAAAGACTTATTAGGAGGGATGTCTGTGAAGTTATTTAATTCAAAAACACAAAAAATCGAAACTTTTGAACCCATTGAAAAAGGTAAGGTAAGCATGTATGTCTGTGGTCCGACAGTTTATAATCATGCGCATATTGGGAACGCTCGACCAATTGTTGTGTTTGATCTTTTAAGACGTGTATTAGAAACACAAGGCTATGATGTTCACTATGTTTCAAATTACACAGATGTCGATGATAAAATTATTGAAAAAGCAATTGAAAAAAATCAAAAAGAATCCGAAATCGCCCAAAAATATATCGAGGCTTACGATGCGATTCGTCATGCTTTGAATGCCGATGTATTGGATGCAACACCGCAAGTTACTGAGAACATGGACCGAATCATTGCTTTCATTCAAAACTTAATTCAGGAAAAGAAAGCTTATGAGATTAATGGGAACGTATATTTCCGTGTTTCAGAAATTGAAGATTACGGTGAAATTTCAAATCAAGATTTGGATGCACTCTTGGTGGGAGCACGTATTGAACGTAACGAAGAAAAAGAAAACCCGCTTGATTTTGTCTTGTGGAAAAAGACCGATGAGGGTATTGCCTGGGATTCGCCATGGAGTCGTGGTCGTCCAGGCTGGCATACAGAATGTGTTGTGATGATTCATCATGAATTTGGTCGCCACAAAATTGATATTCATGGCGGAGGTCAAGACCTTCGTTTTCCACATCATGAAAATGAAGCGGCACAAAATAAGGCTATTCATCATCATGATCTCGCGAATTATTGGGTCCATAATGCAATGTTGAATATCGATGGAGAAAAAATGAGCAAATCTTTAGGGAATGTTCATTGGGCGAAGGATTTCATTCAAAGTTTGGGTTCAAACGTAACGCGTTGGCTCTTGCTTTCTACCCATTATCGCTTAATTCTCAATGTTACAGATGATCTCATTCAGCAATCTCAAAAAAGCATTTTAAGAATCGAAAATGTCTTAAGACAAGCCAGCATCTTGCTTCAAAAGGAAGGGGTCTCCTTGTGCGAAGAAAGCGTGGACGAACTCTATCAAGCCTTTCTGGAAGAACTTTATGATGATTTGAATATTGCGAATGCACAATCAATTCTTTTTGAAAATGTCAAAGGTCTTAATACAGCGATTCGTTCCCAAGATTTAGAAAAAGTAGCCAATCTCTATTTGAGTTTGTTATCGATGGTTGATGTGCTTGGCTTATCTTTTGAGATGCCAGAGTTGACAGAAGAGGATCGATCTTTGTTTAGGGAGTGGGAAGCGCTTAAAGCAGCGAAGGATTTTGAAAAGGCTGATGACATCCGTGATAGGCTGATGAAGAAGGGCTTATTATGATGCATTCAGGCAATGTTTTAGCTTTTGTTGGTGATGCTGTCTTATCGCTTCAAGTTCGAAAATATCTTGTGGAAGAAAAAGCGATAACGAAAACAAAACGTCTACAAAAACTCTCCACAAAGTTTGTTTCAGCCAATGCTCAAGCAGATTTCATGGCGGAACTTTTAGAACGCGATATTTTGAATGAGGAAGAAATGATGATTTATAAAAGAGGGCGAAATGCGCAAAGTAAAAGCTCAGCTAAAAATGCAGATATTATTGCTTATCGCATGGCCACGGGTTTGGAAGCGGTCTGGGGCTATCTCTACTTGAATGATAAAACAGAACGCTTGGAAGAACTTTGGTTGCTTTATCAAGAAAAGGTGAAGAAAGATGCATAAAATATACGGTAAAAATACAGTTCGGACATTTTTAAAAACACAAGGCCGAGCTCATCATCTTTATTTACAAAAAGGTGGAGATTACGGAGAAATCCTTGCTTTAGCTAATGAGCAGAATATCCCTTTTAGTTTTAAAGATAAACATTTTTTTGATCGTGAAGTCAAAGCGAATCATCAAGGTGTTCTACTGGAAACACAAGCCTTTGAGTATACAAGTTTAGAAACGGTCCTGGCTAATCGGGAACACAATCTTATTTTGATGGCGGATCAAATCGAAGATCCCCATAATTTAGGCGCGATTTTACGTACTGCCGATGCGGTGGGTGTTGATGCGGTCATTATTCCGAAAAGACGAAGTGTGGCTGTGACAGAAACAGTGGCGAAAGTTTCAACGGGCGCGATTTATACGGTGCCAATTTGCCAAGAAACCAATTTAGTTGATACGATTCATGTTTTGAAGGAAGCGGGCTATTGGGTGATTGGCGCAGAGAATGGTATCGATGCGATTGATTACACGGAAATGCCGGTAGATATGCCGATTGTGCTTGTTGTGGGCTCAGAAGCTAAGGGGATTTCACGTTTGGTGAAGGAGCATTGTGATATCCTCACAACAATCCCTATGAATGGTTTTGTGAACTCACTGAATGTATCGGTAGCAACAGCGGTTTTACTGTATCAAATTCATCAAAAGAGGAATTCATAAAAAATCAGCATATTTACTGATAAGGAGGTCGTATGAATTTTTCAATTCGTGATGAGGAACTTTTGTATCGCTTGCGTATTGGAGATGAGGCAGCCTTTGATTGTTTGCTGAAGAAATTTCATTTGTTGTTTTTGAAGTACGCTCATCGAACGGTGAGCCAGCATTCCTTGGATGGTATTTCGATGGAAGATGTTTATATTGAGCTTTGTGAACATGTGTATTCACTTTGTTTTAAGTTTGATGAAACGAAGGGTGCGCAGTTGGGGCGTTTTATTCAAACTTGTGTTTTGACTTATTGTCGTAATGTTGTGCGTCGATGTACAGGAAAATCTTATACGATGCTTTCATCGGCAAATTCCTTGGATATGGCTGTCACAGAAGATGGTAGTTTATATTTAATGGACATTATTCAACAAAGAAAACGGGAATTTGATCCTTTAGTTTATGCGCGATCTTTAGAGCGAATTCATGAGCTTGATCGCTATCTTCAAACATTAACAGAATTAGAGAAAACGATTCTTTTCGCAAAAATAGAAGGTTACTCTTATCGGGAAATTGCGAATAATTATGATTGTAAAGAGAAAAAAGTAGATAATACCATACAAAAGATACGTCGAGCGGGTATTCTAAAGGGCTTCGTTGACTAAAGGAAGCATGCGTGATAAAATTGTAGAGTGAAGTAGTAGGAGGTTTCGCTTATGTCAAGAAATAAAAATAAAGTGATTTTAGTTTGCGATGAGTGTTTGTCGCGAAACTATTCCACTACCAAAAGTAGCTTAAGTTCGGAAAGATTGATCTTAAATAAGTTTTGTCGACGTTGTGGGAAACATACACCCCATCGTGAAAGTAAGTAAATTGCAGCGAAGGAGGATTTTTCATGGGATGGTTTACAGTCGCAGGCATTAAAGAAGAAATTAGAAAGATTCATTGGCCGAAAAAAGATGAACTGTTTAAAAATTCCACAATTGTTGTGGCGTTTGTACTTTTCTTCATGCTTTATTTTGTCCTTGTTGAAATAGTGTTAGTGGCTTTTCTCAAAATGATTGGAATTGGTGGTTAATAAAATGGATGATAAACAATGGTATGTCGTGAATACATATTCGGGGCATGAAAATCGCGTAAAGCATAATCTTGAACGACGTGTCGAGTCGATGGGTATTCAAGATTATCTTTTCAATGTCTTGGTCGCAGAGGAAAAGTTCATTGAATACAAAAACGGTAAAAAGGTTGAGAAAATGAAAAATCTCTTTCCAGGATACCTCTTTGTCGAGATGATTATGACCGATGAGGCCTGGTATATTGTTCGAAACACACCCGGTGTAACAGGTTTTATTGGATCCTCTGGAGGCGGAGCGAAGCCGTTCCCAGTTTCTCCAGAAGAAATGGAATCCATTTTACGTCGAGTCGGTGAAAGTGATGAAGAATTGGTTGTAGATTTCAAAGTCGGTGACACCGTCAAGATTTTATCGGGGCCGTTTGCAGGGCTTGAAGGAACGGTTGATGCGATGGATGATGATACACAGACCGCAACGGTTCTAACGATTCTTTTTGAACGAGAGACTCCGACAGAAATTTCATATGTTGACTTACAAAAACTTGATATCTAAAAGTAACCGTGAGGTTACTTTTTTTAATGCTTATTGTGAATTTTCCCATATACTTGGCTTTTAAGAAGTAAAACAATTATAATAAGGTAGGTTAGGTTTGGTGAGAAAATGAAGAAGGCTCAAGCTTATGGCTATGCTAAACTCATTCTTTTTGGGGAGCATTCAGTTGTCTATAATCGTCCAGCTCTAGCGATACCTTATCCAAGCTTAAAAGTGGAAGCGATTTTAGAAGAAAGCAAAGAAAAATTGTTCTATCTTGATTCGCTATGTTTTAAAGGTTATTTACAACATGTTCCCAAGAGTTTAGAGGGTTTAAGAGACTTAATTGAAAGAGTTTTTACAATACTGAATAAAAGCATGCGGAATCTTCGATTGAACATTCAATCTGAGATTCCTTTGCAGCGTGGACTGGGCTCGAGTGCTGCCGTCGCTACGGCAACAGTGCGCGCTATTTTTGCTTATTTTGAAGAGCCTCTGTCGGATGAAAGACTTTTGGAATTGGTCGATTTTTCTGAAGGTATCTATCATTTGAATCCAAGTGGTTTAGATGCACGAACAATTGTTTCAGAAAAAGTGACTTGGTATCAAAAAGACCGGGGTTTTAGCTATTTGGATAATATTGCCTTGCCAGAAGGCTTGCTCTTAGTAGATAGTGGCATTTTAGGTGAAACAAGTGAGGCTGTGTCCATCGTGGCTCAAGTTCGAGAAGAAGAACCCTTGCTTTTTGAGGAAATGATGGATCAATTAGAAAAAGCAGCTTTGGATGGAACACGGGCGTTATTAGCTGAAGATGCAGATGCAGTCGCTATCGCGATGCGATTGGCTCATCAGGCTTTAGATGCTTTAGGTGTAGGGCATCCAGAATTGGATCTTTTATCTCGTAAACTTTATGAATATGGAGCGAATGGTGTCAAAATGAGCGGTGCTGGATTAGGCGGTTGTCTGATTGCTATTTTTGATCATCATGATGAAGTTTTAAAGGCCCAAGAACGTTTAGAAGAAGCAGGTTATGATGCCTGGTCAATCGAAAAGGAGTGGTTTAATGAGCAAAACAGTGCGCGCCAACAGCAACATCGCGCCGATCAAGTACTGGGGTAAAAAAAACGAGGAAAAAAGAATTCCCTTTACTTCCAGTGTTTCGATGACTCTGGATGCTTTTTATAGCGATACTTCCGTTGAATATAAATCGGATTTGAAAGAAGATGTTTTTTATTTAGATGGGCAAAAAATAGAAGGAGCGGCCCTTCAACGTGTTCAAAAATTTATGGATTTTGTGCGAAGTGAATACCCAGAGATTAAGGATCATGCAATTATTCGTTCAGAAAATCATGTTCCCACAGCAGCGGGCTTGGCTTCTTCTGCTTCTGCTTTTGCTGCTTTAGCCAAGGCGAGCACCTTATCGCTTGATTTGTCGAATGAGGAACTTTCTCGTTTAGCGAGAATGGGTTCGGGCAGTGCTTCGCGTTCTATTTATGGTGATTTTGTCAAATGGGAGCGCGGGGTGGATCATGAAAGTAGTTACGCTCTTCCGATTGATATGGAACCCTGGGATGATTTACGAATGATTGCTGTTTTAGTGAATGAGGAAAAGAAAGCCTATTCGAGCAGTGAGGCAATGAAATTAACGGTCGATGAGTCGGTTTATTATCCAGCATGGGTTGAACAAAATGAAAAAGATGTCGATTTAGCGATTCAATATCTCAAAGAACATCGCTTAGACTTGTTAGGGCCATTAGTACAGGCAAACGCCTTGCGGATGCATGCTTCGCTTATGGCGGTCAATCGTTGGTACTTTGAACCCATGACTGTTGAAGTGATGAATCGTGTAAGAAGATTACAAGAAGAAATTCCTGTCTACTTTACAATGGATGCTGGACCGAATGTAAAGTTGATTACCGAGGAAAAACATCTAGCAAGCGTTCTTGAGTTAATTGCAGATTTTGACTATGTTGTTGCTGGCCCGGGGAAGGGTCTTGAAGTCTTATGATAGAACTTCGCTTTCCTGGCAAGCTCTTTATTTTGGGAGAGTTCTTTATCATGGAGGCGGGTCAGACGGCTGTTGTTTCTGCCGTTGATCGCTACTTAAGCATTCGGGCTGAAAAATCGGATTTCTTTACTTTAAGCAGTGATTATGGAGATTTGAACCTTAAAACAATTCATGCGCCTTCTGAAGCAATGGCACTTGCTGCAGAAGCAGTTAAGCTCGCTTATCATTATTTAGATTTTTTAGAAATTGAGAAAAGAACTTTAAACATTGAAATCGAAAGTGATTTGCTTTATGAAGGGAAAAAAATCGGTTTAGGATCCAGCGGTGTTGTGATTGTGGCGGTTCTTGCGGTGGTGCTTAAAGCGCATGATTATCATTACACGAAAGAGGAGCTTTTTAAGTTGGCGGTTCTTTGCCAGAAAAAAACAGGAGTCATGAGTTCGGGCGGTGATCTTGCAGCGGCTATTTATGGCTCTTGTATTGCTTATCGTCGTTATGATCCGAAGATTTTGGATGAAAACCTCGATTTTTCGCTTGTTCAAAAAGATTGGCCTTTATTAGAAATTGAATATCTTCCCTTTGTGCAAGATCTTAATTTTGCTGTTTACTGGTCGAAAAAAGAGAACAACACTGATGAGTCTTTACGTTACTTTGAAGACTTTAAAAAGAGAGATATGAAAAATTATCAAATATATCGAAAAGAAGCCGATCGAATCAGCCGCGAGTTTATTCGTAGTGCTAATTTGGAGTCTTTGACTCAGTATCGAAATTTGATGCTTCTTTTAGCGGATGCGATGGGAAAGGAAATTGAAATTCCCGATCATCGCGCTTTTATTGAAGAAGCGGAAGCTTTGGGGGCATATGCTAAAGTTTCGGGTTCGGGTGGTGGCGACTGCGCGATTGCTTTAAGTAAAGATAAAGATATTGATCATTTGAAGAACATAGATATAGGAGTGGATAAAGATGCGTTCACAAAGAAAAGATGAACATGTTGCTTTGGCATTACAAGAGGAAATTGCAGACAATGATTTTGATTTGATTCGTTTCTACCATCACAGTTTCCCCGGTCTTTCGATGGAAGATATTTCTTTAGAAACAGTTTATATGGATCGGGAATTTGCCTATCCTGTGTACATTAATGCGATGACAGGTGGCAGTGAAAAAACGAAGCAAATCAATGCTTCCTTGGCAAAGATTGCGAAGCATTATGATCTTATGATGGTTGTTGGTTCTCAACACGCAGCTTTAGAAAACCCTGAATTAGAAGCGTCTTATCGCATTGTGCGGGAAATCAATCCAAATGGATTTATTGTAGGGAATTTAAGTCCCAATGCGAGTGTTGAAGATGCGAAAAGAGCCATTGAAATGATTGACGCGGATGCTTTAAGCATCCATGTTAATTCAGCACAAGAGTTAAGCATGGACGAAGGAGATCGAGATTTTCGCTATTGGCTTGATAATATTGCGGCGATTATTCGTTCTGTTTCGGTTCCGGTTATTGTTAAAGAAGTGGGCTTTGGAATGAGTGCTTATACGGTTCATCAATTGATTCAACGTGGGGTGGAATATGTTGATGTCAGTGGGCGAGGTGGAACGAATTTTATTCGAATTGAAAACCGTCGCTTATCGGAGGATCGTTTTTCTTATCTAGAATCATGGGGACTTTCGACCGCCGAATCCCTTTTAGATGTTCGTGCACTGTCTCCTAAAATATCAGTTTTTGCTTCAGGAGGTATTCGTAATCCCTTGGATGTCATCAAAGCTTTTGCTTTGGGCGCGGATGCGGTTGGACTTTCATCTTATTTCCTTCGCATTAGTCAAATGGATTCTTTTGAAGAACAAACACAAGTTCTTGATCGATTCTTCGAGGATATTTCACGCATTATGCTTCTTTTAGGAAAAGATCGTATTGCAAATCTTAATGAAACAGAACTTATTTTAGATGGGAAGTTAAAACGCTATGTCTAAGAAAACAAGTTTTGTTGTTTTACTTTTCTTTATCGCTGTTTTTTCTGCTGTTTATTATTTTTCAAACCGTTGTGTCTTGGATGGTGAGACGGTTTGTTATAATGAGAAACTCGGTCAATTTGAGATGGAAGAAAATGCACGTTTAAAAATTCATCTCGAAAATGAGGAAGTGGCGGAGAATTTCCAAGCACTTTGGGAAAAAGAACATCCTGAAAAGGCAGATCGCATTCATTTGATTGTTGATGAGCCTAAGAAAATCAAGGAGATGGCCGATGGAGTCGAAGAAGATATTGTTTACATCAGTCAAAATAATGCGGCATATTTTATGGATCAATTCCATGATTTAGGCGAAGATTTTGAGACATTAGTAGGCTCTCGGGTACCACAACAAATCTATGATGCGATGAATGAGCATGGTTTTTTCTTCATGCCGAATACAATTGGTGGTTGGGTCTTTGTCTATAATCCCATCCTTTTGGAAGAGCTTGGTTATTCAAAGGAGTTTAACTTGAGGACAGGTCTTCCAGAAAGTTTCGATACTTGGGAGAAAATCTTTGCCAAGGCACCGGAGCTTTTAGAAAAATTAGATTATGTATTCCCCTTGACTTTTAAAGATCAGGATTCTTTTTATCCTTTCTTAACTTCAGGAAAATGGACTTTGAACTTCCAACATTCAGTTTCCGGATTTGGTTTTAAAACCCGCGAATTCAATGAAGGTTTGGCCTTTATTGAGGCCTTACGAGATGTTCCCTTAAAGCAGGGAAAAACAAATTCCAAAGAATTAAACTGGGATTATGATAAGGCGTTTTTTCAGAGGAAAACAGCGTTTTCTTTGATGCATCCTTCTTTTTATCAAGAAGGTTTTGAAAAAGAAATGCGAGTGGCGCCTTTCCCCAGTTTTAATAGTCATCACATGTCGCCGATGGCTGAGGTCAATGGCTATGTTGTGATGAAAGCGAGTGCTTATCCATCGGCCAGTGCAGAAGCTTTAAGGATTTTAAGAAGCCCTGAGATGATGTCTGTTTATCAAAGCAGTGATGGAAAAGAAATTGTTTATCATCGAAATTATTTTGAGGATCTTGATTTGGATAAAGATCGCTTACAGTCTGTCTTAGCCTATAATTTCCACGATACCGAATCTGTTTTAGCTTTAAAAGAAAATCCTAAAGTCCGTTTAAAAGATGTTTACTATGAATTGAATTTCATGGATATTTTGAGTGAATTTTACGATGGGACCATTGATCGAGAGCAAGCCCAAGCGATGATTGTGGAAAAAGCAGAGAAGTGGATTATTGAAAATGGAGGTGAGCTTGAAGATGTGGAAGAAGATGATTCAGAATGAGGCAAAAAAAGCTTATTTTCAAGCACTCCAAGAATTTATCGAGGAACGTCGTCAAAAAGTTCCGGTTTATCCGGCACCAGAAGATGTGTTCAAAGCCTTTGAATACACCCCTTACGAGGATGTGAAGGTCGTTATTATTGGTCAAGACCCTTATCATCAAGCACATCAAGCGATGGGCTTGGCCTTTTCGGTTCCTCGTGAAATGAAAATGCCCCCAAGCTTAGTCAATATTTTCAAAGAACTTAAAGATGATTGTGGTATTGAAAACAAGCATGGGGATCTCAGTTCTTGGGCTAAGCAAGGGGTCTTTTTAATCAATAGAATTTTAACGGTAGAAGATAGTCAAGCGATGGCTCACAAAGATAAGGGTTGGGAAATCTTTACTGAAGAAGTGCTTCGTATCTTAAGTGCTAGAGAAAAACCGATGGTTTTCATCTTATGGGGTAATGCTGCCCGCAGTAAAAAGAATTTGATTGCAAAACATCATTTGATTTTAGAATCAAGTCATCCTTCACCCCTCGGAGCTTATCATAGTTTTTGGGGATCAAAGCCTTTTTCCAAGGCCAATGCTTTTCTAAAAGAACATGGTATGGATGCAATCGATTGGAGTAATCATGTTTAGAACTGAAAAAGAAGCGCTGGATAAGCTTCTTAACCGTCGTAATACGACAAAAGGAACCGAGCATCTTGCAAAAGCGCTGGCCTTTTATGATCATCCGCATTTGAAGCGAAAGACGATACAAATTGCTGGAACGAATGGAAAAGGATCGACGGCCTATTATCTCAGCCAAATTTTACGCTCAAAGAATAAAAAGGTCGGGCTCTTTACTTCGCCTCATTTGATTACACATCGTGATCGCATCAGGGTGAATCATGCAATGATTTCAAGCGAAGATTTTCTCCGTTTAGCGAATCATACATATCCACTTTGGGATCTTTATCATTTAAGTATGTTTGATATTGATTTTTTGATCGCTTCTCTTTATTTTTTAGAAAAAGAGGTCGATTATGCGATTTATGAAGTTGGCTTAGGTGGTCGTTATGATGCAAGCAGTTTGCTAAAGCCTGAAATTCAAGCCATTACCAATGTATCATATGATCACATGGACTTTTTAGGGGACAGCTTGGAAGCGATTGCCAATGAAAAGGCAGCGATATTTAAAAAGAATACCCCTGTCTATACCCAAGAAGAAAAACCTGAAGTTTTGAAAGTTTTCGATACTTGGGCGGAACAAAAAAAGACATCGTGGAAAAAGGTGAGTGACTTTAGCTATTCTTATCAGGAAAATGTTTATGATGTCATCTTTAAAAATCATCGTTTTTATTTTAAAGATGAGGCTTTTTATCAAATTAAAAATTTTAGCTTAGCCTTAGAAATGGCTGAATATTTGGAGGGATCTGTGAAAGATGTCCAGGCGATCATCAATCAAAGCAAATGGAAAGGTCGTTTCGAATGGGTGAATGATCATATTTTAATTGATGGTGCTCATAATCGAGAAGGCATTGAAAATTTATTGAAAAGTCTTGAGATCTATGGTGATATAGAATGGACGATTCTTTATGCAGGTCTAAGGGACAAGGATTACTTACACATTTTGGAAAGCTTAGCTCAAAAAAGTGCCTCGTTTTATGTCACAAGTTTTGATTTTCCTCGTGCTTTACAAGAAGAAGATTATCAGTCATTGCCCTATGTTTATGTGAGTGATTGGCAAGACTTCTTAGAGACATCGAGCCACGAAAAGATTTTAGTGACGGGATCGCTTTATTTTATTTCGGAGGTTCGTGCTTATTTTGAAGATAAAAAAAGACGCTGATGCGTCTTTTTTTCTATAGAACTTTGCTAAGAAACTTTTGTGTTCGTTTATTTTGAGGGTGATTGAAGATTTGTTCTGGATCACCGGACTCTTGAATAATGCCTTCATCCATAAAGAATACCCGATCACTGACTTCTTTTGCGAAGGCCATTTCATGCGTTACAATGACCAGCGTCATGCCTGATTTCGCCAAGTTTTTGATAACATCTAAAACTTCTTGAACCATTTCTGGATCAAGGGCTGATGTGGGCTCATCAAAGAGTAAGACTTCTGGATTCATGGCCAATGCTCTTACGATTCCAAGGCGTTGTTTTTGACCGCCTGATAAATTTCGTGCATAATCATGGGCTTTATCTTCCAGACCAACTTGCTTGAGAAGATTCAAAGCTTGTTTTTCAGCTTCTTTGGAATCTTTTTTCTGAACTCGAACAGGGGCAAGGCTTATATTTTCCAAAACAGACATATGGGGAAAAACATTGAAGTTTTGAAACACCATGCCAATGTTTTGGCGAATAGCATCGACATTGCCTTCCTTTTTTGTGATATCTTCGCCATGATAGAAGATTTCACCGCTGTCGGGTACTTCAAGAAGGTTGAGGCAACGGAGAAAAGTTGATTTTCCTGAACCAGAAGGCCCAATAATAGAAATCACTTCCCCCTTTTTAACATCTGCGTTGACCCCTTTGAGGACCAATTTGTCATTGAAACTCTTTTTCAAATTTTTTACTTCAATTAATTTAGTCATATGCTTTCATCCTTCCTTCAAAATGTTTGATGATTTTTGATAATGTATAAGTAAGTATAAAATAGATGATTCCCACAATGGTTAGAGATTCGATTTTGAGATGGGTTGTGCTGGATACAACTGCTTCAGCGGTCATGAGACTTGTAATAAAGAAAATGGAAGCAAGGGAAGTCTCTTTAATCATGGTCACAAATTCATTGCCTAAGGCAGGTAAAATGTTTTTGATGGCCTGTGGAAGGATGATATCACGCATACTGTCTCGATCGGAAAGACCCAGGCTTTTAGCGGCTTCGAATTGTCCTTTATCAACGGATTGGATGCCAGATCGAAAGATCTCCGATACATAGGCACTGGAGTTGATGATGAGTGCAAGCGTTACCCAAAAAACATCGGGAAGACTTGCAGAGATCAGATCTGCTCCAAGATAATAAAAGAAGTAAAGTTGTAAAAGGATCGGGGTGCCTCGAATCAGTTCAACATAGATCGAAGCAATGCCTCGAATTATTCCCTTTGGTCGCATTCTAGCAAGAGCGATAAAGGCACCAAGAAATGTACCAAAAAGGACAACGACAAAGGATAGACCCAATGTTCCCAGCATCCCTTCGAAAAAAACATGACCATATTTTTTTAAAAGCATGATAATATTTTGCATCATTCTTCGTTCACGGCTCCAATTTCTTCGGCAAGTTCATTGGCTTCTTTAAGCCATTTTTCATAAAGTTTCTTTTCACTCACTTCATCGATGATCGCATTGATTTCATTCAGCAAGGCTTCTTCATCTTTTGGCACAATAACCATCATGCCCTCTTCATCGCTTGCATCCATTTTCACATCACTTAAGATGAGATCATCGTTGTTGAGCATGAAAGATTTGGCTGATTCACATGAAATAGCGACAGCATCAATCTTTTCATATTTTAATTCCAAGACAGCATCATCGAGCTTTTTCATGAGTCTCTCTTGATTATCTGGGAATTGATTTGCAAGGTAATTTTGTTGTAAGGATCCATTTTGGACGGCGATTTTCTTTCCTTCAAAATCTTCAAGTTTTTGATAGGCATCTTGATCAGTTTTTCGGATGAGAAAACCTTGGCATGTTGACTCACTGTTGTCATAAGATTTGGAAAAGTCAATTTGCTTAGCTCGGTCTTCGGAATAGGTGAATCCTGAGATACCGATATCGAAGCGTTGACGAGCAATCGCTGATGGAATATCTGCAAAGTCCATGGCTTTAATTTCAAGTTCCACATCCATTTTGTCGGCAATATATCGGGCTAGCTCAATGTCGGCGCCAACGAATTGATCCTGTCCTGTTTTACTCAAGTCTAAAAATTCATAAGGAACATAATCAGGACTCACAGCTACGGTCATCTTTTTTTCTTTTTGAATTTTGTCATAGCTGCTTTGCTTTTCTTTATTTTGTGCACAGGCTGTCATAAGGATAAGCATGATGCTTAAGATAATGATGGCTTTCTTTTTCTTCATTTCAATCTCTCCTTTAAAATAAAAAAGCCTCCAGCAAATTGATTTGCTAGAGGCGTCTTGTTTTACGCGGTACCACTCTCATTACTTCGAAAGTTTGTTTTCGAAGTCACTTTCTCATAACGCTGAGGCTGCGTCACTTTCTACTGATTTCAAAAGTGCATCTCCCAAGTGCGCTTCACTTATCCACTTTGTCTGACCTTTCACCGTTTGTCAGCTCGCTTAGCAAAGTGTTCAAAGTTACTCTCTTGTTCTTAGATTTGATGATATCATACGTCTTATTTTTTGAAAAGTCAATAAAAAAACATTTTGCATTTTCAGCAAAATGTGTTTAAAATCAAAAATGGGGCGACCGACGGGATTTGAACCCGCGAATGCCGGAGCCACAATCCGGTGCGTTAACCAACTTCGCCACGACCGCCAACTGCTTTATTATCTTAACGTATTTTGAATCGTTT
>JASLJD010000055.1 GCA_030152625.1 Erysipelothrix sp. | reverse complement strand
ACTTGGTAATCCAGCTGGGATTGTATTCGAATCAGGTGGCGTACGTCTTTATCATGCGGGGGATACCGGCCTTTTCAGTGATATGAAATTAATTAAAAATATTGACTGTGCTTTACTTCCTATTGGTGATGTCTATACGATGGGTATTGAAGATGCGGCCACGGCCAGCCAATGGATCGGTGCCAATATCACTATCCCCATTCATTACAACACATTCCCTTTAATCGAAAGCAATCCGTATGACTTCAAAAAGAAAGCAAGGCCGCAAATTGTGAAAATACCCGAAGTCGGTGAAATAATTCAATTATAAAAGACTTTTGCTGAGCAAAAGTCTTTTTTATTCTTCCAACAAATAATTCCGATCATAGATGATTGTAAAACGATAATGATAAGATTTTTCTTTAAAAGCCTCTTCAATTTTTTCAGTCAATTGATGATTGGAAATATCTGAAAGATTTTGCGGAATAACAACATCAACAAGAATACGTTTTTTGATAATTCGAAAATCGTGATAATCTAAATCAGGATGAATTTTAGTAAGAATTTCAGCAAAAACTTCTTCCATCTTTTTTCTTTCAGGATCTTCAAGATCAATGGGATCCAAATGAATAACTATTTCAACACCTGTATCTTTTTGAATACAATACTCTAATCGATCAACAATACGATGGGCTTCCAGGAGATCATAGCGTGCATCAAGCTCAACATGAACGGTTCCATAGTATTCTTCCGGACCGTAAGAATGGAGCATCAAGTCATGATAACCCAAGATTTCATCTTCTTTTTCAAGAATTGACTGAATCTCTTCAATCAAAAGATCATCGGGTCTTGAACCCAATAAATCATAAATAAATTGGTAAATCATTTGAAGGGATGTGAAAATAATCATAAAAGAAAGAAGGATTCCTAAAATGAGGTCAAGTCGGAACCAACCTTGCTTTTCAACCCAAATTGCAAGTACAATCGCTAAGGTCATCCAAACATCATTGATGCTATCGATGGCATTGGCGTTCATAAGCTCCGATTCGGTGCTTTGGTATTTCTTTTGATAATAAAAATACATAATCAATTTAATGCCAATCGAAAAAAACAAGACTGTAAAGATGCCTCTTTGTAATTGCAACAACTTGGGATCAAAAATTGATTGAACATTATCTTTGAGTGTCGCTAAACCTAAGTAAAGCATGATCAAGGAAATCATAAAACCACTGATCGTTTCAAAACGTGCGTGTCCAAATGGATGTTCGTAGTCTGCGGGTTTGGAGGCTAAATAAAAACCCAGTAAGGTGATGCTTGATGATAAAAAGTCTGATAAATTATTCATCGCATCCGCAAGAACTGAGCTACTATGGACTTTAAAAGCCCAAACAATTTTTAAAATAAAAAGAAGAAGATTCATCGCAAGACCAAAGAGGCCTGCTCTAAAACCTTCCGATAAACGCTTTGTCAATTTTTCGTCCCTTCTTTCTTTTGGCATTGAGGACAAATGCCATAGAGTTCAAGTTGATGATAACTCACTGAATAGCCTGTTTCCTCTTCAACTTCTGTTTCATAATTACCAAGAGGACAACCTCGAATCACTTTCATCTCTAAACAAGAAGTACAAATCAAGTGATGTTCATGCTGTTGACGATTATAAGCATAAACCACATTTTGATCTGGCTCGATCAAAACAGACTTATTAACAAGCCCCACCTCTTCAAATGCATCGAGAATACGATAAACCGTCGAAAGGTCCATCTCAATCGACAAGGCTTCGATGATTTGATCCATATTTAAAGGGATGGAACTTGCTTTAAGAACCGATAAAATTTCTGATCTTTGTTTTGTGAACCGAAGATTGTTTTCCTTCAACTCTTCCCTAATAGATTTATCACTAACATGCAACATGTTCGATCGCTTCTCCTAGTTTCTCTATTTTTACATCGCCACGAGTAAGATCTTCTAAATCATCAAGCAATGCTTCATCTGTTAATCGGATGGTGTATGTAACATTTTCTCCATACTCGCGATCAAGAACTTCAGCTTCTTCTTCGAAATGAACTTCAATATCATTAATCGATGGATATGGAAAAGTAATGGCATAGCGATGCACTTTCAATGGCTCATACAATTGAGCTGCTTCAAGCGCCTGACTAACGCTGGATCCATACGCTCGAATTAAACCACCCACCCCCAGTTTGACACCACCGTAATAGCGAACAACCACAGCAATAACATAATTCATGGAAGACCCCTTCAATGTTTGAAGCATCGGTAAACCCGCACTGGAGGCAGGTTCCCCATCATCATTGGATCGTTCAATTTGGTCAATAACATATGCGGAACAATGATGTGTCGCTTTAAAATGTTCTTTCTTAATCGCCTGAATGAATTCCTTAGCTTCATCTTCAGTCTTCACAGGTTCCAAATAAGTAATGAACTTTGACTTTTTAATTTCTTGTTCCACAACCACTGGTTTTTGTATTGTATAATAATGTTTCATATATTCATTATAGTCTATTTAAGCTAAAAACCCAAACGAGACCTAATGTTTTGACTTTCAAAGTATTGAACTATATAATGTAGGAAACGGAGGTATAGCTATGAAAAAAATTGCGTTTTTATGCGATTCAAGTATCGCCTTAGATCTTGAACTTGCTAAAAAAGAAGACATCTACATCGCACCAGTGATGATTACTTATGATCATCAAAGTTTTCAAGATCAAATCGAAATCAGTGGCGAGGAAGTCAGCGAACTTTTAAGAGAAAATAAAGTACTTTCTACATCACAACCCAATATTGGAAACATGATCGAACTGCTTAAGGAAATAGAAGAAAAAGATTATGACCATATTTTTGTGCTTTCAGTGACAACCAGTCTATCAGGAGCCTATAACGCTTTTAGACAAGCTATTATGGACAGTCAAATTGAAAATATAAGCCTGATTAATACCTATACAGTTGCTGGACCTGTTCAAGAAAGCATCCGTGTTGTGAAAAAAATGAATGAAAAAAATTACTCGATCGAAGAAATCGAGGATTATTTAAAAAATACATTTTTCAAAGAAACAGAATCCTTTCTTTATCCAGACAATCTTAAACAACTCAAAGCAGGAGGAAGAATTTCCTCAGCAGCGGCAGCTCTTGCCTCTATGTTAAGAGTTAAAATTCTCCTCAAACTTGAAAACGAGGGGGAGCGCATTGAAAAATTTTCAGTTTCAAGAACTGAAAAAAAGCTTTTCGATGAATTAATTCAAGACTTTAGAAATCACGGTGTCCACCCTTCAACACATAAACTTTATATCCCACATCTAGAATCGGAAGGAAAAGCTCGTGTACTCTTAGCGGCTTTAAGAAAAGCTTATGGACAAGATTTTGAAGCTGAGCTCATCGACTTGCCAGCTGCACTTGCTGTTCATGCAGGTATCGGAACTTTGGCTTTACAATGGTGTTTGGATGCAAATCATATTTTCCTGTAGTTTTTTCATGTATAATAGAAGATAACGGAGGTTTTGCTTATGAAAACAGCAATCGTTGTCGACAGCGGCAGTAACATCTATAATGAAGATATCCAAAAAGAAGGACTTTTCGCAGTCCCTTTACAGCTAAGTTATGATGGAAAGTCATATCGTGAAAGCATCGATATCAACAATGAAAAAGTGAATCAATTAATGCAAGAAGGTACGATTATTCAAACATCTTTACCAAGTTTGGGTGAAATCACCGACTTATTTGAAACCATCAAAAAAGATGGCTATGATCAAATTTTTGCAGTACCCATTACAAGTGGCCTTTCAGGTACCATTGGCGCCATGAAGACCGCTTCTGAGATTGTGGACATTCCTTTTGATTATATCGATTGTTATACGACGATGCATATCCAACTTCTCTTAGCGCTGAGAGCGCATGAACTTTTCAACGATGGAAAAGACAATGAAGAAGTTAAAACTATCCTTAATCGAATTATTGATAAAAGTGAGACAATCATTATCCCTGATAAGCTTGATCATCTATCACGTGGTGGACGTCTTTCACCTTTAGCTGCAAAATTAGGCGGATTATTACGAATCAAACCTATTTTACATCTAAACCGGGAAACGAAAGGTGTCATCGAGGCACTGGACAAAGTGAGAACGATGTCAAAAGCCATCGACGAAGTCATTCAAAGAATGAAAGACGCTGGCGTGGATGAAAATTATCAAATTACTTTCACACATGTTATGGCTGAAAAAGAAGCAGAACAGACAATGAAAAAAATTCGAGAAACATTTCCAAAAACAAAGATTATCGAAAGAGATCTGATCACAACTGTCTCAGCTCATGTGGGAATTGGCGCAATAGCCTTTCAATATATTTATTTAGCATGATTCTTTAATATAAGGATTCTTCCCTAGGAAGAGTCCTTATATTTTTGTCAAAACAATAAAAACCTCTTCGAATTCGAAGAGGTTTTTTACTAAATATTAAGTTCTAATAAAACCGGACAATGGTCGCTTCCCATAACTTCATCCAAGATATCCGCATCAATCATGCGGTCTTTTAATTTTTCTGAAACAATAAAATAATCAATTCTCCAACCAACATTCCGTGTTCTTGCAGCTGTTCGATAACTCCACCATGAATAGCGATCTTTCGCATCAGGATAAAAATAACGGAAAGAATCAATAAATCCAGCCTCAAGAAGTTCTGTCATTTTTTGACGCTCTTCATCACTGAAACCAGGATTACGGCGATTATTGCTTGGATTAGACAAATCAATTTCATTATGCGCAACATTTAAGTCTCCGCACAAAATGACTGGCTTCTTTTGGTCCAAGTCTTTCAGGTAAGCACGAAGATCATCTTCCCACTCCATGCGGTAATCAAGTCGCTTCAACTTTTGTTGAGAGTTAGGAGTATAGGAATTTACAAGATAAAAATCTTCGAATTCAAGAGTTATTAAACGGCCCTCTGTGTCATGTTTTTCAATGCCTAAACCATATGCCACTGATAAGGGTTTTTCTTTAGTGAAAATAGCTGTTCCTGAATAACCTTTTCGTTCTGCATAGTGATAGTAAGTATGATAACCTTCTGGGAAAAAATCCAGTTGACCCTCCTGCATTTTAATTTCCTGAAGGCACAAAATATCTGCATTAAATGTTTCAAATTGTTTGTCAAAACCTTTTCTAAAAACGGCTCTTAATCCGTTCACATTCCATGACATTAACTTCATTATCTTCAACCTTTCTACCTTCAACTATAAATCTTTTGTATCCATCTGACAAGTTATTTAATTTTGTCGCCTACTTTAAAGTCAGTACAAAGTTATACTTTTATAACGTATAATAAGGATAGAAAGGGGTTTTCTATGGAATATATTGCCGCTTATCACTTACATGAAACTTTAAAAGAAAAACTAATGGACAAAAAGAATGTTGCCTTTAATACTTTTGTTCATTCACCTGCCTATCTTTTCCACTATCCAAAACGAGAAGAACTGCTTTTTAAAGCTTATGAAATTCTCAGGGTGCAAAAGGAAAAATGGCCATTGCTTGAGGAGATCCTTCTTTTTCCACAGACCATTGAGACAGTTTTGAACTTTATTCAAAATTTAAAACTATATGAAATCGGTCTCGAAGAATTACCTGAAAACAATGCCATGAATCGATCGATCAAAGGAATCTGCACTGTTCTTTGGGATCTAATTGATGAACCGGTTAAACTTGAAGAAAAGCATCGCATACTCCCTTATTTCTTAGACCATGCGAGCTATCACTATAGTCGTTCAAAACATTGGGAACTCAATATAGAAGATCCGAAGCAAAAAGACATTGAGCTTTATTATGCACAAAACAAACGTCAAGAAATTGAAGCTGTTATCCAAGACATCATCTTGCGCCAAGAAAATGAGGTTGCCTTGGTTGTGCCGAATAAAAATGACAGCTTAGCATTAATTGAAAGTGTCTTACGACGTTATGGACAAAAAGTCGACTTGCAAAAGAGAGAACATCAGCGACTGAAACATAAATTACTCAGCTTACTTGAGTTTTTTGTTCAAGAAGATCATTTTACTTTTGTCAAAAGTATTGAAAACAATGCTTTTCAAATCAAATATCCAGGCGATTACCTTTTATACCTTCGTCATTTTGAAATCGAACTTGAAAACCTACCTGAAAATTTAAACTTTGCTTTGGATGAAGAAAAGTATATCTACCGAATTCAAAAAAGAATTCAAAAAGACCATGAAAAAATATATTCATTAATCCAGGAAGCAAAGGGACTTTCTTATCGAGAAAAGTTGGTCTTTGTTTATGATTTCTATCGCCAAGATAAACAGCATGATTTAAGTTTTTTTAGACAGTTTTTAATTGAGTATCAAAACTATCTCCAAGAGGATTATCATCCTATCATTCGACACTTACTTCAGCGTGGGCAAAATGAGCAAATACAACATCCTCAATTTCAAGTTTTTGATTATCTCAATCTTCCTTTATCCTTTTCAGGAACGATTTATTTCTTATCTCTCAATGCACAAAACTTTCCTGCAATTCGTGAAGAAAAAGGCTTGATTGATGAGCATTACCTTGCACAAATTAAATCTTACCCAAGTCAAAATATTCGAAGCGGGTATATGTTAGAACAAAAACGTTGGATTTATCGCTTGGGATCACGACAGGTTTTCTCTTATGTCCTCGCAAACTATGAGGGGAAAGCGCTCGAGCCTGCCTTTGAAATTTTGGATTATGCTCATAAAAATCAAGTTAAAGAGAAAATGTGGCCGCTTATCGAGAGAAAGAATGCAGATGAAAGAGAAGAAAAACTTTCAGAAGATATTGCGAAAGAACTTTTCTTAAAAGAAGATCTTCTCTACGGTTCGATTTCATCTTTACAGAAATACGCCAAAGACCCCCTTTTATACTTTAAAGAATATGGTCTTAAAGTGCGAGAAGAAATCGAACCATCTTTCAACGCTTTGGTTTTAGGTAATCTCAATCACGCGATGATGGAGGGACGGCCATTTGAACTTGAATGGAAAAAAGTTACGGAATCTTTTCCACGAGACAGTTTGTGGATCCAAATGATTGAAAAACGTTACCGATCCTATTTAAAAGCTAACCAAAACTATCTCAAGCAATCAGAGCATAGTTCTAAGTTTGAAACAATCAAAAAAGAATATGAAATCCAAGGAAATGATATTCATGAAAAAATTTATCTCAAGGGATACATCGATCGTATCGATCAGTTCGAAGATGAATTTATGATCATCGATTACAAAACCAGTGAGCAAAGTTTGAGTTGGGCTCGTTTAGTTAAAGCTTGGGATTTACAATTGTTAAGCTATGCACTCATGTTTGCCAAACAAAATAATTTACAGGCACATGCTGCAGCTTTTTATGCTTTCAATCTTCCTAATACTATTCACGACAAAGCCTATCACTACACAGCTACAAGAGGCCTAGAACCCGATGAAATCGATCCCAAAGAAGAATGGCATAAAGAAAAAAGATTCAGTGCGTGGTATTTCTCAGATCCAACGCCTTTATACGCCGACATTCAATTTTGGAAAGGTTTACGAGAAACAAGCAAAGGTTTCAGCATTAATCACTGGAATAAATATCGTTTTGATGGTCTCTCTAAATTTTTAGAAGATCGTTTCCAAAGACTCTATAAACTCATCTCATCGGGCGAATTAAACATTTTTGAAATTGAAAAAGAATTGGAATTGGATGAACATGAAGAAGAAAAATGGAAAGAAGTGATTCAATGAGTACTGAATTCAATCCGCAACAAAAAGAAGCGATTCATGCCCTCGGGAGCAATGTGGTTGTCTCTGCATCAGCTGGAGCAGGAAAAACAACCGTTCTCATTGCCCGACTCATGAAACGCATTTTAGAAGATGCTGTCCACATTCAAGAAGTCTGTGCTTTAACTTTTACCGAAGCTGCTGCGCAAGAAATGAAGTCTAGACTTCTCGCTGAGTTTAATGCTATCGAAAATCCTGATGAAACAATCCTTCAACAAATTCCTCTTGTAGAAACGGCAGACATCAGTACGATTCACTCCTTTTGTTTAAACATCGTAAAAAACCACTCTCACGTTATTGCCTTAGATCCTGAAAGGAGTCAAAACATTTTAGATGAAGCTGAGGTACAAATGCTTCGAAACGAAGCATTTGAAATAAACTTGAACTGCTGGCTTGAAAACCGATTTGACGACCTAAGAACTTTGCTTGATTATTTTAATACCCACCCAAGTAATATTAATCAGTTTAAAGAATCCGTTATCACTAGTTTAATTTGGATGCGTAGTCGAAAAGATTTAGAACAAAGTCTTCAACAAATTCGAAGCGTTCATGCTTCGCAAAGATTTGAAGACCTGCCAAAATCGATTCAAGATCATTTATTTTGGTTCTATGATTACCATATCCGCTTTATTCGTCATGACTTAAGACATCTTATCGATGTTGTGGAAGCAGAAGCGAATGAAGGTACCAAAGCAGCTGAAAATATTCCATTCCTATACCAAGCGCTCTCTGCTATGGACGAGATTGTCAACAAAATTAAAAACAAAGATCTCTCTTTTTATCAGGACATCCCGCAAGCTTTGAATTTTAAAATGCCTTCAATTCGGAATTCTGAGAATTTTAAAGAAGCCAAAGAACCCATTGAACAGTATCTTAAAGCCGTTATTACACATCACTATGATGAAGAGGAACAATTTAGGATTCTTCACGAAAGCCAAAGCATTTTAGATCTCTATCTAGACTTCACGATGGGGGTCTTGAATCATTACCAAAAATTAAAAGAAAAGGAGAACGCTTTGGATTTCGATGACTTTGAGCATTATGCGCTTGAAATCTTAACTGCAAACGATCATGAAGTGGCCAAAAATCTGCAGAAACAATACAAAGAAATCATGGTCGATGAATTTCAAGACACCAACGAAATACAAGATGAAATCATCCGACTTATTTCAAATGGTAAAAACCTTTTTAGAGTCGGGGACATCAAGCAATCAATTTATCGTTTCCGTGGTGCAAAACCACAGATTATGAAAGAACTTCTCGAAGATCCTGAACACCAAGACCTTTATCTTAGCCTTAATTATCGTTCGAAAGAACCTATTGTTGAGTTTAATAATGAGGTTTTTAAAATCCTCATGAATCATTCTGTTTTCAGTGAATATAATGAAAAAGATGTGGTTGCATGTGGTTTGAAAGAACAGAAAGAAGGCGGAAAGCCTGTTGAGATTCACTATATTGAAATAGAGGATGGGGAATATTTTTCCCGCGATGATCTGAAAGCGATGCATATTGCTCAAGAAATTATTCGACTTCACAAAGAAGAAAATCATGACTTTAAAGACATGACCGTTCTTGTTCGCAGCCATTTTCAAAAAAGATTCTTAAAAAAAGCTTTTGATGATCATCATATCCCCTATTACATGAGTGAACCCTTGGGCTTTTTCAATTCGGAAATTGTACAAGACACTTTGTCTTTCATACGTTATGCTACTTATCGAGATGAATGGTCTTTTTCTGATCTTTTGATGTCACGATATTTTAATTTAAGTTTTGATGACATCGCAA
>JASLJD010000049.1 GCA_030152625.1 Erysipelothrix sp. | reverse complement strand
ATAAACCTCCCTAATGATTTTATGTAAAGAAAAACCTGATAATCATACCAGGCTTCTCTTTGTACAAACAATCGAATATTTAAGTTAATCGAAATAAAAAGAACTGGACTTTTTAAATGAAAGTGTCAGTTCTTTTTGTTTTATTTTTTACTTAATTTTGAAGCCGCTGCTTTATCAATAACGATTGTGACATCATCATGATTTTGTAAAGCACTTGCAGGAAGATCTTCTGTTACAGGACCTTCAATCATTTTCTTCACAGCATCAGCTTTCGCTTCACCATAAGCAAAGAGAACAATTTTCTTTGCAGACATGATCGATTTAATCCCCATCGAATAAGCATAACGTGGTACATCTTCTTTTGATTCAAAGAAACGTGAGTTTGCTTCAATTGTTGAATCGGCAAGTTTAACTTTTTCCGTTAAAGAATCAAAAGATGCTCCCGGTTCGTTAAAGCCAACATGACCATTGGTTCCAAGGCCAAGAATTTGCAAATCAATAGGATTGTCTTCGATGATTTTATTGTATCGAGCACATTCTTTTTCCGCATCTTCTTCTAAACCATTTGGCAAATAACTTGCTTTAAATGGTTTTGCATCAAAGAGATGTTTTTTCATGAAAAAGTGATAACTTTGTTCATGATCGGATGGAAGACCAATGTACTCATCCAAGTTAATAGAAATTGTGTTTGAAAAATCAAGATCACTTTCTCGAATCATGGCATACATTTCCTCTGGTGTACTGCCTGTAGCTAAACCTAAAACGTTGAGATTTCCGCTGTTCATTTCTTCGCGAATAATCTCAAGCCCTTTTTCTGCTCCTTTTTTTGGAGTATCGACAATAATTACGTTCATTTAATACACTCCCTCCTCTCGAAAAGTATAACAAATTCCTAAATCATGAGCAAGCAAACTTGTGAGTACAGTGAACTTGATAACGGAACGTGTTATAATTAATTTGACAATGAGGAGGTTAATCATGTTAATTATTAACGCAAGAGTTTATTTGGAAACTCAAGTTTTGGAAGATGCTTTTGTAGAAATTGAAAACGATAAAATTAAAAATTATGGTTTAATGAAAGATGCACCTAAAAATGTGGATACAGTGATTGATGCGGAAGGGCTTCATGTTCTACCTGGATTTATCGATCAACATATTCATGGTGCGGCAGGTGTTGATGCAATGGATGCAGATCTTAAGGGTAATCTCAAGATGGCTCGCTTCTTACCGAGTGAAGGGACAACATCCTATCTTGCGACAACCATGACTCAGGCACCCGAAGTGATCGATCGCGCTGTTGCGGCTGTTGCGGATGCTATGGAAAAAAACCAGGCTGGAGAAGCTGAAATTTTAGGCGTTCATTTAGAAGGGCCGTTTATTTCTCCCCATCATGTGGGTGCTCAAAATCCAAAATTTTTACTTCAACCAAGCAAAGAACATTTCGATCGTTTTTGGGAAAGTTCACGCCATACAATAAAAATGATTACGTATGCTCCTGAAGAGGCTGAAGAAGGCTTCACACAATATCTCAAATCTTTAGGTGTCATGCCTTCTGCAGGTCATACCGATGCCAGTCTTGAACAGATTGAAGCACTTATTCCGGAAGGACTGTTGAACTTAACGCACTTTCACAATGCAATGACGCCTCACCATCACCGCAACCCGGGAGTTGTCACGGCTGGGTTTTTACACGATGAATTGAAGGTGGAAATGATTATGGATGGTATTCATTTGCATCCATCTGTGATCAAAACGACCTATGAGATTAAAGGACCTGAAAAAATGATTGCTATCACAGATTCCATGCGTGCGAAGGGTCTTGAAGATGGAGAGTATGAATTTGGTGGCCAGACGGTAAGCAAAAGAGGCAGTGAAGCTCGACTTCCAAACGGCGCCCTTGCTGGAAGTGTAGCTGAAATGGATTTTGTTTTAAGAAACCTCAAAAATTACACATCTTGCTCGATGCATGAAATTGTGAAGATGTCGAGTGAAAACAGTGCGAAGCAATTGAATGTTTTCGATCGTAAAGGAAGTATTGCGATTGGTAAGGATGCGGATATTGTGATTGTTGATGAAGATATTAATATTCATAAAACAATTGCTCGTGGGCAAATTGCTTACGAAAAATAAACATAAAAAAAAGACGTCTTGTGTGGCGTCTTTTTTAATGCAAGCAGGTTTTTAGAAATAATCGAGAACGACATTATTGCGGAACATTTCTTCCACAGACTTTCTTGTCTCGGTACGTTCTTTAAGATCGCAACCATAATCAAGAAGAAGTTTAAAAATCGTTTCTAAATCTTCGTCGAGTTCGTCATCAGTAATGGATAAATCGAGATTTAAGGCATCAAGAACAGCTCGCATTACCGGTAAGTTCCCGTAGGAATCTTGTTGGTGTACATCGGCGCCTTCTTTAAGAATGCGTTCCAAAAGCTTGAGGTGTTCATTAAATAAGACACCATCATTTTTGGGTCCGTCGACTTCTCTTCGTGGAAAGCGGCTATTGCGAATGGTTGCCTTGATTGATACATGTAAGATCGGCATTTCCCATCCATCCAAGCTTGCTGCTCCAACAAAATGAATGTCAGCACCTTGGTCTAAGAGATGATGGGCGATTTCACAATTATCGGTATCAATTGCATATTGCAACGGCGATTTACCCTCAATCTTTTTATTACCGCTGGCGATGACATTCACAAGTTCTGGATTGTCTTCAATTATTGCCTTGACCTGACTTAAATCAGAGTCTTCTATTGCTTTAAAAATTGCTTGCACGATAACCCTCCTTCACCTATATTATAGCATGAAACTGTTTATTATCTAAAAACTGTTATATGATAAACGATAATGAGGTGTAAAAAGAATGAAAATTGCAGTTATTGGTGGGGGTATTGTTGGGGCGAGCACAGCTTTTTATTTGAGTGATGAAATGGATGTTGTTCTTTATGATGCCCAAAAAGCTCAAGGGACAAAAGCAGCGGTTGGTATTGTGAGTCCTTGGGTGAATCAAAGAAGAAATCGTCGATGGTATGCCTTAGCTAACAAGGGTGTTCATTTTTATGATCAGTATTTAAAGGATGTTGGGGCTCAGGATTTAAAAGTTCATCGTGGTTCTTTGCATGTTCACCCTCGTCAACATGAAAAACTTTTACGGATTGCAAAAAAACGTTTTGAGAATGCTCCAGCAATGGAGAAAATTGCTGAGGTTGAGGGGGCGGGCTTTGTTTCTCCGCTTGGTTTTCAATTTGAGCGGGGGATATGGGTTCAAGGGTCTTTTCAAATCGATGGATCGCAATTGTTGGAAGCGATTAATCGACAGCTTGATCAAAGAGGTGTAAAGCGAGTTTTTAAAATGGTTGATGTAGAACAAGAAGGGGACCAGTGGTATGTTGATCAAAAACCATATGATCGAGTTGTTTTGGCTACAGGGGCTTGGACCGGATATGTTTTAGATGATTTGGGTTATGAATCAAGTTTCCGAGAACAAAAGGGTGAATTGATTGTTTTTGATGGGATGCCAGAGAATCGTTGGCCTTTGATTATCCCACAAGGAGAGTATGATTATTTGTTTCAAGAAAACAATCGCTTGGTTGTTGGCGCAAGTCATGAGGATGTTTTGATTACAGAAGATGAACCTAATAAAGAAGTTCTTGAAAAGATGGAACGTATTGCTAAAGAAATGCTTCCAGAATTGAAAGCTTTTACTGTTAGCGAAACGAAAAGAGGTTTTCGCTCACAAACGAAGGAAGGAGTTCCTATTTATGGAAAAGTTGAAGAATCTTTATATTTAGCCGGTGGCTTAGGCTCATCTGGTCTGACAACAGGTCCTTACCTTGCTTATCGCTTATCAGAAATGATTAAAGGAAGAGAAGTGAAAGAGGATCGGATGTATGCACCTTCTTGTTTTGGTATTAAAAAATCGTCCCTGTGAAGGACGATTTTTTTAATGAATCCAATGATATACATAAAAAAGTGTGGCGATGATCAAACTAATCCCGATGAGTAGAAGCATCATCTGTTTTGAAAAGTGGCTAGCAAAAGTGACTCTCCCTTTCTCGGTCAGGAAGTAATGTGTCGCTTCTTCATAAATCAACTGCTTTTTTTTCAAGGATTTGATGCAAGATTCTGTTTCATCTGGACTGAGCTTACAAAGTCGCATGACATCCTCGAAGCTGATTTCACCATCGTTTTCATCGATGATGAGTTTTAAAACACGGTAATCATTCATTGGAATGCCTCACTTTCTTTTCGAGTTTTTAATATCGTAAGATTGCAAAGAGTCCTTTATCGCTTGGCATGCGTTCTTTGGGTAGAATGACAACTTCTAATCTTTGACGAAGAGCTTCTTGAGCGAGAATGTTGAAGATGTCTTCGCCCGCATCATCTAATTCATATCGCATTTCCTCTAAGAAAACATGGCCCTTAATTTGTTTATCTAATTCAAGAACTAAAGTCTGAACACGTGCTTCTTGAAGAGCTACAATAACTTCTTGAATGATATCGGTGCTCGCTTGTTCATGGAATTTTTGAACTAATTTTGCAGTTTTATCTAAGTAAAGTGGTTCTAAGACTTCCCACATGGTTTCTTTGAATTCATTTTCAGAAATTGAAGAGTAGGCTTTATCGACACCTTTTTCTAAAAGACGTGGATTCTGACTCATTGCGCGAAAACTTCCTTGATGTTCTGGAAGTGAAACAAGAATGAGTGGGACCCGATACTTTTCAGTGAATTTATTCATGACAAGATCATCAACATAGTGAAAGAATTTTCGTGTATCTTCTTTTTCTTCTTCGCTTCGAGTATGGTGGCCATGGTATTGGGTGTTTCGTCCACCGTAACCTCCGAAGTTGAGAGTTCTTCCTTTCACTTCATCCCCAACCACTTCTTCAAGTGTGTTTGGATGTTCTTTGAGATCGACTTCGTGGAAACCGTAGCGATTTCCTTTGAAAAGCTTGAAGTGATCTCGTGCAAGGCCCAGTGCATAATATTGGTGATCGGATTGATAGTTCATAATAAGCGGTTTGAGATAGAAATAATCTCCATAATAAACAAGGTCTTTTACTTTACGATTTAAACGATAGATAAACATTTCTTTTTCATTCATGAGAATGACGAGACCGTCTTTATTGTAAATCCAAAAATCAAGATCCATGGCTAGATCCTCTAGTTTTTCAAGGATTGATTTCTGGTGCGGATTTCCCTCAAGCTTCTTTTCAACTTCCTTAAGAAGGTTTTTAAATCGTAAGGGATCTTGTTTATTGTCGGGTGCAGTGCGATGAGTTGGCATGTAGATAGACAATTTTACATCTGATTTTTGCTCAATGATACTTGGCGGAAAAGCGTCCGTTAGATATCTTTGCATAAATTGCATCTCCCTTTCTTTGAAATAAACCGCTTTCATTACATCTCTATTATATCATAGTTAAAACAAGGAGGTTTTCATCTGTGTTTCAAACATAAAAAAAGAGAGCCGAAGCTCTCTAGTTCTTTGATTAAATGGAGCGGGTGAGGGGAATTGAACCCCCGCCTCAACCTTGGCAAGGTTGCGTTCTACCACTGAACTACACCCGCATAAAATGGCGGTCCAGACGGGAATCGAACCCGCGATCTCCTGCGTGACAGGCAGGCATGTTAACCGCTACACCACTGGACCGT
>JASLJD010000004.1 GCA_030152625.1 Erysipelothrix sp. | reverse complement strand
AGTTTATCAAAAAAAGCTGTAGCGCATCCAAATTCTAAAACAGAAGCCTTGGGTCTTGAAAGCTTCAACGAGCTCTCAGAGACCACGCAAATCGCTCGAGACCTGGTCTTAGCCCATAAAACACAGTGCCATTACCATGTTTGTCATCTTTCAAGTCGTTATTCTTTAGAAATGATTCGCTATGCTAAAAGGAAGGGCGTCAAAGTGAGCTCCGAAGTAACGCCACATCATCTCCTTTTATCACAAGATGACATCGACTATCACAACAGCAACTTTAAAATGAACCCACCTTTACGAGAAAAAGCAGACCGCGAAGCGCTTTTAAAAGCTTTAATTGAAGGGGATATCGAATGCATCGCAACCGATCATGCTCCCCACCATCGACAAGAAAAAGAACTTTCTTTTGACAAAGCGCCTTTTGGTATTATTGGTTCTGAATTTGCTTTTCCTCTCTTGTATACAGCATTGGTTCTCAAAGAAAAAATATCCCTGCATACTTTGCTTGATCGCATGAGCAATGCCACAAGACGTGTTCTCAAACAAGATGAAATTCATATTCAAAAAGGACATCGCGCCGATCTGGCGGTCTTTGACTTAGAGAAATCAAGAATACTTAAAGCCGATCAACTGTATTCCAAATCGCAAAACACTCCCTTTTTAGATAAAAAACTCAAGGGTTTTTGTGAGATGACTTTTGTAGAAGGAGTGCTTGTATGGCAAAGAAAATCCTTTTAATAGCTTCGGGTCCGATTGTTATTGGTCAAGGCATGGAATTTGATTATGCTGCATCCGAAGCGATTGCCGCCTATCAAGATGCCGGTTATGAGGTCCATGCTATTAACAGTAATCCGGCCAGTCTTATCTTGGATTTAGCGGACAAAGCGTTTATCTATCCCTTGGATGTCTTTCATATTAATTTACTTTTAAAAGAAAATGATTACTGTGGTATTGCACACAGTTTTGGCGGACAGACCGCTCTTAATCTTGCTATGGATTTATCAAAAGATGAAAGATTTAGGCAATTCAAAGTTCCATTTTTAGGAAGCAGCATTGAAGCGATCGAAAGAGCAGAAAACCGCGAAAGTTTTAAAGAGCTTGTCGAGTCTTTGTCCTACAATCTTCCCTCATCATGGATCGTTCATCAAGATGGAAACTTCCCAAAAAACCTTCGCTATCCCCTCATTTTAAGACCAGCCTATACTTTGGGTGGTCAAGGGGGAGGGAAAGTCTTGGATGAAGCCTCTTTAAAAGAAAAACTGCCCCAAGCACTGCAAGCATCACCCATATCGCAATGTTTGTTGGAAGAAGATCTCAGTGGTCAAAGCGAATTAGAATTTGAAGTTTTGGTGGATGCTTATGGTAACAGCGAGTGCGTTTTAAGTATTGAAAACATTGACCCAGTGGGTATTCATACAGGTGATTCAATGGTGGTCGCGCCAATTCAAAGTCTCAGTGCAGAAAAGCTTGAAAGCTTGGAGAAACTCGCAAAAGATATCGCGAAAAATGCAGGGGTCGTCGGTGCTTGCAATGTCCAAATAGCCTATGATCGAAGTAGTGATCGTGTTTCTGTGATTGAAATGAATCCGCGCGTCTCACGCTCATCAGCGCTTGCAAGTAAAATCACTCACTACCCCATCGCCTATGTCGCTGCATACTTAAGTTTGGGTTATCGCTTAGGTGAAATAAAACATCCTCTTTTAAAAGATGAAACGACCATGAAAGCAAACAAACAATATCCAGCCTTTAAAGCCCCTCTATGGCCTTTTGAAGTCATTCAAGATGCGCAAAGAGATTTAGGAACGCAAATGAAGTCCTTAGGTGAGGCTTTGGGGGTATCGAATCATTTAGAAGGGGCTATTTTTCAAGTCTACCAAGCATATCCCCAACATGATTTTTCAAGGGATGATAATGCAACTTTGCTGAAGGCTTTATCGAAAGCTTCAGATCTTCGCTTTCTCATTATCATGGAACTTTTAAAAAGAGGTGTAGCCATTGAAACGATTGCGGAAAAAACTTCGATCCTCCCTTACTTTTTACGAAAAATGAAAGCCTCTCTCAGTTTTTCCTTGGAAGATTTCTATTTTGCCTCCAGTGATCAAAGCGGAAGAATGATCCCGATGAACTGGAAAATAATTCCTGAAAAAGAAGAAAGCAATAAAACACGTCTTCTTTTTATTGCACCGGGACCATGTAAAATAGGGCAGGGCATTGAATTTGATTACGCATTAATGAAAGCAGTGCTCCACGCTCAAAAACGAGGTTATGAGTGCTATATCCTCAACAATAATCCTGCCAGTATTTCAACCGATGCTCGCTTAGCGGACAAAGTCTTTATGGCTGCAATCACACTTGAAAATGTCGATCGAATTGCTGAAATGTATCCCTTTGATCATCTTGTCTTACAATTTGGCGGCCAAACAGCTTTGGATATGATGGAAGCTTTGGAAAAGAAATCCTACAGCATTTTAGGCAGCGATTTTAAAAGTACAGATTCAGCGGAAAGTCGTGAGCGATTCAGTCAAATATTGGAAGAAGAAGCTTTTCCAAGGGTTCAATCACAATATATTTACAGTCAAGAAGAAGCGCTTGAAATCAGCGATGCGATATCTTTTCCGATCATCCTAAGACCCAGCTATGTTTTAGCGGGAAAAGATATGGAAGTGCTTCACACACGCAAAGCCTATCTAGAAAAAATACAAGAAGTGAAGCGATACCCTTTCTTAATCGAAACATATATTGAAGGGAAAGAATATGATTTCGATGCTGTGTTTGACGGTGAAAAACTTTACCATGTCGGGATTGTTGAGCATATTGAAGCTTCGGGTGTACATTCCGGTGATTCCAGTCTTCTTTATCCAAGCATCAGTCTTTCAGATGAAGAGATCAAAACGATGGAAGCAATGGCTCTTCGGCTTGCGAAAAGGCTAAAGATAAAAGGTTTTATGAACTTACAAATGATCGTGCAAAAGCAAAGAATTTATATCATTGAGCTGAATCCTCGTGCCTCACGAACGCTCCCCTTTTTAGATCGGGCTTCGAAGCAAAGTTTAATAGAAAAGGGCATGGATGTTCTTTTAGATGAGCCTGGTCAAGAAAAATTAAAGAGAAGAAGTCAAGGCTATGCTTTGAAACTTTCAAGCTTTTCTTTTGATCGCTTAAAAGGTGTTGATTTACAACTGGGCCCATCGATGAAATCAACCGGTGAATGGATGCTCCAAGCGGAAAGTCTTGATGCCTTATTTGATAAAGCTTTTCAAGCTCAAGGCTTGGATGCTAGAAGTCAAAAGATTTTTATTCATCTTGATGATCCAGAAGCATTTAAGATTGAACAAAAACGCTGGGACGCCTTGGGATATGAAGTTGACGGGATTTTAGAAAATCAAGTTTCGCATGCTGAATTGCCTTTAGCTATGCGAAAACTTTCTCAACATGAATACTTTTTTGTTTATATTGAAGGTGAAAAAATGAAGACACTTCGCCGTTATGCTTATGATCAAAATCAAAAATTATTCTACCGAAAAGAGACGATGGATATCTTGTATGAAGTGATGGAAAAGAAGGTGAAAGCATGCAAGTAAAATGTATTAAACATCAAAAACTTGCGGATAATGTATATCAAATGCGTTTTGAGAAAGATTTCAAAACAGATTTGAGACCAGGGCAATTTATGATGATGGATGTAAACGCTGAACATTGCTATCTTAAACGACCTTTTAGTTTTTCGAAAATTGCTCATGATTCTTTTGAAATTATTTATCAAGTAGTAGGAAAAGGCACTCAAGCGATGAGAGCGATCAAAGAAGGCGATGAATGCGATTTGCTCTTTCCCTTAGGTCAGGGTTTTCCCATCAACAATGTTTCCAAAGAAGATCAGATTCTGTTGATAGCGGGAGGGCTCGGTTTTGCCCCATTGCTCCCTATTGTTGATTTTCTTGAAGAACAGGCAATTGTTTATGATCTTGTTTTAGGTTTTGAAAACAAAAATCGAGCCTATGGTCTTGAACGCTGCACCCAGGCAAGAAGACGAGAAATCTATTGTATGCCAGAAACGGTGCTTTCAAGTAAATTGGAAGCGAAAGACTATGACTTTGTTTTCACTTGCGGTCCTGAAGCTATGTATGATGCCTTGGAAAAAGATTTATCGGAGCATCCCCAAGCTTATCTCTCCCTTGAGGCTCCGATGGCTTGTGGTCTTGGGCTGTGCAGTGGCTGTCTTAAAAAGGGAAAGAAACTTTGTGTCGAAGGACCTGTTTCGCATGTAAAGGAGTATTATCATGAAACGATTAGAACTGAAGATTAACGGTATCCATTTTAAAAATCCTTTGATGCCTGCCAGTGGATGTTTTGCTTTTGGTCATGAGATGCAAAAACTTTATGATCTTAATTGTTTAGGGGCCTTGGTCAGTAAATCTGTTACCCAAAATGAACGTATCGGTAACAAAGGCATTCGGATTGCTGAATGTGAAAGGGGGCTTTTAAATTCAATTGGTTTACAAAATCCAGGTGTAAAGGCCTTTAAGAAAGAAAATGAAGCGTTCTATGAAAGCTTATCCCTTCCTAAAATCATCAACATCGCAGGGGCAAGTGAAGAAGAATATTTGAATGTGATTGAAGCATTGGAAACAAGCTCTTGGATTGATATCTATGAGCTGAATGTTTCATGTCCCAATGTTGATGCAGGGGGCATGGCAATTGGGCAAGATGTCCAGGCGCTCACATCGCTTATTCAAAAAGCTAAAAAACGGAGTTCAAAACCCTTATGGGTGAAATTAAGTCCAAATGTGCAATCGATTGCGGAAATGGCAGTGGCTGCAGAAAAGGCAGGCGCAGATGCTTTAGTTGTCGCTAATACCTATAAGGGTTTGCGTATGAACTTGAAAACAGCGAAACCGATCATCGAAAGAGGGATAGCAGGCTATTCTGGTCCAGCCATTAAACCACAGGCACTGGCCATGGTTTATGAAAGTGCACAAGCGGTTTCGATTCCGATTATTGGTGTGGGTGGTATTCACGATGCGGAGGATGTTTTGGAAATGCTTCTAGCCGGGGCATCGGCCGTCCAAATCGGCAGTGCAAATCTTGTGGACCCATATACCATGCCTAAAATACTTGCGG
>JASLJD010000070.1 GCA_030152625.1 Erysipelothrix sp. | reverse complement strand
TTTCATTCACTATCACCTTTCCAATTCTTACGGATAAGTTCAATGACTTCTTGCTTATCAAAGCCCATCACCTGAGCTTCAGAGATAATACCATCGACAAAATGTTGGGTCATTTCATGCTTCAATGCTTTCAACACTGCCTCATCTTCCGTGACATATTTTCCATTTGTTCGATCGGTATAAATGATATCTTCACGTTCTAATTCCAACAAAGCTCTTTGAACTGTGTTGGGATTAACTTTAAATTCTAAAGCCAAATTTCGAATCGATGGAATTCGTTCTCCAGCTTTAAGTTCGCCGGCAATGACTTTTCCTGCTATTACGAACATAATTTCTCGATAGACAGGCATTTTTCCATCACGTTTAATCATTTCTTCACCCCAAGCTTTCATTAGCACTGTATTATTGTAATAATACGTCAGACAAGAAAAAAAGTCAATGTAAACTACATTGACTCCGGTGCATTGACACCAATTAAATGAAGCGCATTTCTCAAAGTAATCTGACTTGCTTTAACCAAATGTAAACGTTCATTACTGAGGCTTGGATTTTCCGGATCATTGACCTTAAGATTACCGTAAAAACGATGGAAACGAGCCGAAAGTTCTTGAATATAATTCGTGATTTTTTGAACTTCTCGCGTCGCTGCCGCATCTTCCACAACAGAAGGGAACTCATTGATATATTTTAAAAGTTCTATCTCGCGTTCATCTTCTAAGAGACTTAAACGATCTTGTTTTTCAATGGCTGGGGCTTGACGCATAATGGAGTGCATCCGTGCATGCGCATATTGAGCATAAAAAACGGGGTTTTCATTGCTTTGTTTACGCGCTAAAGTCAAATCAAAATCTAAAGGCGTGTTCAGTGAACGACTCACAAAGAAATAACGAGCTGCATCACTTCCAATATCTTCAATAAGATCAATCAAAGCTACAGCATTCCCACTTCGCTTCGACATCTTCACTTCTTGACCCTCATCAACTAAACGAACCATTTGAATAATATCGACATCTAAAACATCTTTATGACCTAAAGCCTCTAAAGCAGCACGCATCCTTGGAATATAACCGTGATGGTCACCACCCCAGAGATTGATTAAACGATCATAATTACGCTCTAACTTATAAAGATGGTAAGCAATATCGGGGACTAAATAAGTATAGAGTCCATCATTTTTTATTAGGACACGATCCTTATCATCGCCATACTCCGTTGACTTGAACCAAAGCGCTCCATCTCTTTCATAAGTCAAATCGGCGTCTTTAAGTTTTTCAAGGGCCTCTTCTACACGTCCTTCGTCATGAATCCATTTCTCACTCACCCATGAGTCAAAACGAACCCCAAATCGACCCAAGTCTTCTTCGATTTGAGCGAGTTCTAATTCAACACCGCGTTGTCTAAAATACGGTTCCCAAACATTTTCTTCTTTTTCAAGCCATTTGTCCCCATCTTCTTGTGCTATTTTCTTCGCAATCACATGGATGTCTTCTGCACGATAACCATCTTCAGGGATGGCCCGTTCATGGCCAAATTCTGCTGCATAGCGGGCATAAATCGAATGACTCAACATCTTGATTTGATTACCCAAATCATTGATATAATACTCTCTTAAAACATCATAACCTGCAAAATCGAGAACTCTTGCGAGTGAATCACCCCAAGCAGCACCACGAGCATGCCCAATATGAAGACGACCCGTTGGATTGGCTGACACATATTCAAGTAAAATCGACTGATCTTTCTTTTCACTGCGTCCATAATCTGCATCTTTTTCCATAACCTCTAAAGCAATGTTCGCCAAATAACTTGGCACAACAAAAAAGTTAATAAAACCGGGTCCTGCAATATCAATCTTCTCAATATAATCGAGTTCAGCACAAGCCTCGACAATTTTTTCTGCAATCATGCGGGGATTTTGTCGTAAAGTCTTTGTCAAACGCATCGCAATATTACTGGAATAATCCCCTTGCTCTTTCACTTTCGGAATTTCCAACATCACTAAACCTTCTTCAGTTTTGATGTCAAAAGCTTTCTCAACTGCTTCTTCAATCGCTCTAATTAATTTTGATTCAACCATTTTTTCTCACTCCTACTTTAATTTTTTAACGGCCGCAATCGCAATACTTCCCGGTCCCGTATGAGACATGATAATTGGAAATAAGGGTCTTGCTAAAGCTTCTTGTCCACTTCGTTTCTGCACTTCCTCAAGGGCATAGGAATACAAGCCTTCATCCACCTCGCCATCGAGCACTATCCAATGGTGCTGCTCAGCTTCAAAACGTTCGAAAAGAGTATCTAAAGACTTTTTCACTGCTTTTTTTTGAGTCCTGACTTTGGCTTCTAAATCAATCCCTTCTCCAGAGACACTTAAGATTGGTACGATTTTCATCATATTTGCCACAGCTGCGGCAGCGGGCTTAATCCGACCACCGCGTTTTAAGTAAGTCACATCCTCTGGAATCAAAGATGCCCACATTTTAGCTTCTTTAAGACGCTCTAAAATGACATCCAAATCATCGCCTTCCGCAACCCAAGCTGCTGTCCATTGGGCTAAAAGCGCTAGAGGAGCACTGACAAAGCCTGTATCGACAACATGAACACGTCCTTGATATGTTTGTGACAAGGTATAGGCCGTTTGATAACTTCCACTCAAAACACTTGCAATCGGAAGATAAATTAAATGATCATAATCCTCTAAAATTTGGTCAAACAAATTCACCATATGGCCCAACGGTGGTTGTGCTGTTTTAACCAAAGAGCCTTGTTTCATTTTCACAATGAACTGTTCACGGCTGATTTCTTTTTCTTCCAAAAACTCTTGCCCGTCAATCATTAAGGGCATTCTTAAGATATAAAGATTGTGTTCTCTTGCCTCTTCTTCACTCAGTCCTGCCGAAGAATCGGTCACCACCGCTATTTTCATAATCCTTCCCTCCGTTTATAATAACTATAGCATATGACAGAAAAAAATGAATTTTTTCTTTTACCCCTTTACAAACGATTCAAAATACGTTAAGATAATAAAGCAGTTGGCGGTCGTGGCGAAGTTGGTTAACGCACCGGATTGTGGCTCCGGCATTCGCGGGTTCAAATCCCGTCGGTCGCCCCATTTTGATTTTAAACACATTTTGCTGAAAATGCAAAATGTTTTTTTATTGACTTTTCAAAAAATAAGACGTATGATATCATCAAATCTAAGAACAAGAGATTAACTTTGAACACTTTGCTAAGCG
>JASLJD010000033.1 GCA_030152625.1 Erysipelothrix sp. | reverse complement strand
GTCGTAATAAAGCTTCGAAAGTATAGCCAGAATAAGACCAAATATTGTAACCATGTTCTTTTAAAGCTTTCGCAATATGATAAAGTTCTTCTGCTTGTGCGAAGGGCTCACCGCCCGAGAAAGTAACTTTTTGATGTTTCGCTTGAAGGATGTCTTGAATGACTGTTTCGATAGGGAGGCTCATGCCACCATCGAAAGGAATGGATTCGGGATTATGGCATCCTGGACAATGATGTGGACATCCTTGGACGAAGACAACAGAACGGATACCCTCGCCATCAACAATCGAATCATGAATTAAGGATGCGAGTTGTATTTTCATAAACTGTGCTTCACCCGATCATCTTCCTCTGCTTTTTTCGCATCGTTGAAGCGATCGAGTGTTCCGACAAGATATCCTGTAATTCTTCGGATTCGTTCGAAAGGTCCAGGGCTTCCACATTGTGGACATTCGTCATTAATAATTCCTGTATAGCCACATTCAGGATCACGATCAACGGGATGGTTGATAGCACCATAGCCAATACCATGATCATGCATCATTCGAACGACTTCTTTGAAGGCTTCGTGATTTTGACGTGTATCCCCGTCAAGTTCAACATAAGTGATGTGGCCTCCATTTGTTAAAGCGTGATAAGGCGCTTCAATTTTAATTTTATCTTCGATGCTGATGTCGTAGTAGACAGGGACATGGAATGAGTTTGTGTAATATTCTCGATCGGTAATACCTTCAATCTCCCCATAAATAGAATGGTCGATTGCGACAAAGCGTCCTGATAAACCTTCTGCAGGCGTTCCAATTAATGAGAAATTTAATTGATGTTCTTCTGTGAATTCATCGGCTTTATCGCGCATAAAGCCGATAATTTGTAGGCCAAGTTCTTGTGCTTCCTCAGACTCACCATGATGCTTTCCAGTGAGTGCCTTGAGGCATTCGGCTAGACCAATAAATCCAAAGGCTAATGATCCGTGTTTAAGCGCTTCATGTAAGTTGTCGCCTGCTTTAAGTTTCTCTGAATTTTTCCAAACTCCTTGTCCAAGTAGAAACTTGAAATTGCTGATGGATTTGTTGATTTGGATTTGATAGCGTGCGAGGAGTTGCTCTTTAACAAGGTTCATTTTGTGATCGAGGGCTTTGAAGAAACCTTCCATATCTGCTTCCTCGTTGTTTAAAATACCGTATTCGATGCCAAGTCTTACTAGGTTAATGGATGTGAAACTTAAGTTACCACGTCCTGTTACCACTTCATTTTCTGGATCGTTCACATCACTCATAACCCGTGTACGACAGCCCATGTATGTAATCTCTGTTTCATGTCTATTGTCTTTATAGTACTGTTTATTGAATGGGGCATCGATGAAAGAGAAGTTAGGGAAAAGTCTTTTTGCTGAGACTTTCATTGCATAATCAAACAAATCATAGTTTGGGTCATCAGGGTAATAATTAACCCCTTCTTTAACTTTGAAAATCGAGATTGGGAAAATAGGAGTTTCACCTTTACCAAGACCTGCTTCAAGGGCTTTCAAATAGTTTTTCATAACCATACGGCCTTCGGTTGAAGTATCCGTACCAAAGTTCAATGAACTAAAAGGAACTTGGGCTCCTGCACGTGAATGCATGGTATTTAAATTATGGATGAAAGCCTCCATCGCTTGATAGGTAATGCGATCGGTGACTTTGAGTGCTTTATCGTAAGCTTTTTCGATGATTTGAAGATCCTTTGGATTTTTAAGAAAGATTAAGCTGTCTTTTAAATCGATGTCAATTGTGTCCATCTCATCTAAGCTATCGAAATAAGCGAGGTGTTCGATATCATCCAGTTTATCCATTAGATCAAAGAACTCAAAAATTCTCTGTTTAAATTGTTTGCGGAAGGTATAGACAACACCTGGTGCCATGTAGTAATCAAAGGCAGGAATGCTTTGGCCACCGTGTTGGTCGTTTTGGTTGGATTGAATTGCAATAGCTGCCAGTGCTGCATAAGACATAATGTCTTTAGGCGGACGTAAATAACCATGGCCTGTGGAAAATCCATTTTCAAAAAGTTTTTCTAAATCAATTTGATTACAGGTCGTTGTCCCCATAGGAAGAAAATCTAAATCATGGATATGGATTTGTCCTGAGTCATGCGCTTCATAAAATTTTTGGTCCATAAGATAAGCTTTCGCAAACTCTTTAGAAACAGTGGAACCAAATTGAAGCATCATGCCCATTGGGCTGTTGCCATCAACATTCGCGTTTTCTCTTTTAATATCTTCTTCGATGGCCTCTTTTTGATTGAGTTTTTCAATGGCTTTTAAAAACTTATGTTGCTTAGAAATAAAAATACGACGTGACTCATTGCGGCGATCACGATAGGATGAAAAAGATTCATAAACATCTTGATATCCTTGTCGAAGCAACTCTTTTTCAATCATGTCTTGAATAATTTCAATAGAAAGATATTCTTCATGTTTAGCCAGTGCACTGATTTGTTTAAGTACTTCCTTATATACTTTGTTGACGTCATTTTCATTATAATTTGGGTTTTGAATCGAATCAAAACCTTTCTTGATTGCGACGGCAATTTTTGAACCATCAAATTGTACGGGACGATTATCCCTTTTTAAAATTGTGATGTTGATATCCATATTTATCGACCCCTTCTAAATAGGCAATGATTTTTATAAAAATCATTGCCCCGTGTGTTATAATTATCATGCGGCTTGCTTCAATAGTCAATGAAAAAAGCTTTAGTTCAGACCTTCACAAAGATGTTTTAACAAATACCGTTAATTTTTTAACGATAATCATTAAAATATGTTAGAATATCTTCAAGAGGTGGTCGGTTTGATTATTGTTCGCTTAGATCGAGTTATGGCAGAACGAAAGATGAGTTTGAATGAATTGTCGGAAAAAACAGGTATCTCAACGGTGAATTTATCACGTTTAAAGAATGGGCATGTAAAGTCGATCCGTTTCAGTACCTTGAATGCCTTATGCACGACCTTAAGATGTCAACCCCGAGATTTACTTGAGTTTATTTATGATTTGTAGTATTGTTTAATTGTTGTGTCTTTGATAGAATAAGATTGTGTAGAAAAAGGTGAAATAGTATGTGGCAAGTCTTACTTTTAATAGTTTCGGCATTTTTAATTATCTTATCACTTTTACAAAGTGGGAAATCAGAAGGTTTCACAGGTGCTTTTTCAGGCAGTGCAAATCTTGATCTTTTTGCGAACACAAAAGAACGTGGTGCAGAAAAAGTGATTTCAAACTTAACGATGATAGCGGGCATATTATTTTTTGTCCTTGTTATTGTGAATGTTTTAGTGCAGTAGAGAGTGAAGAAAGCCGCGATATGCGGTTTTTTTATTTGGATGAGAGTGGTTATGAAAAAATATAAAATATATGAAACAGTCAAAAATTATTTAACATTATATTATGAAGCAGTTCATAAGGAACAGTGGCTCAAATGGTTAGTGTCAGGGACAGGTCTTCCTGAAAAAGATGTCTTGAAAGTTGTCGAGGAAATGTTTGATGAGGGACTTCTTTATGAGTATGGAGGAAAGGTTTACTACCTTGATAATGTCCATTATATGGTGGGCCATTTTAATGTTGTTCGAGAGCAATTTGCTTTCGTTGAAAATGCAGAGCGCTCAGTTTATATCAATGAACGCCATTTTAATCATGCTCTTGATCGAGATGAAGTATTGATTTCTATTCATCAGGAAACACGCGATTTCGGAAAAATTATTACATCGGTGAAACATCATCGTGAAGTCCTTTTAGGAACCATTAAACGCCTTGCAGGCGAAGTGTATTTCTTACCTTATGAAAAGAAAGTGTATCAAAGTGTAAAAATTGTTGATACCGAGGTCAATTTCAAAGAAAATGATCGCGTTATCGGGGAAATTGTTCGCTTTGGTGAAAGCTTAGATGTGAAGATTATTGAGGTTTTAGGACAAGCTGATGCACCAGGGATGGATGTTTTGTCTGTTCTTCACGAATATGAATTCGACATTGAATTTCCAGATGAAGTCCAAGCAATCTTAGGAAATATTCCGCAAGAGGTAATGGAAAAGGACAAGGAAAACCGTCGCGATCATCGCGATCAATATGTTATTACGATCGATGGTGAAGATGCGAAAGACCTCGACGATGCGATTTATCTTGAAAGATTACATCAAGGCTATCGTCTTTATGTACACATCGCAGATGTGGCGCATTATGTGCCTTCAGGTAGTTTATTGGATACTGTGGCCGCTGAAAGGGCTTCTTCAATCTATATGGTTGATCGTGTGGTTCCGATGTTGCCCAAAGAGATTTCGAATGGTATTTGTTCCTTGCATCCGAATGTGGATCGTCTTGCGATGACATGTCAAATGGATTTTGATTTAGAGGGCAATGTCATTGATTATCATATTTATGAATCGGTTATCCGATCTAAACAACGTCTATCCTATACTGAAGTGAACTTAAGAGAAAACCTTGGCGAGGCAGAAGAAATGGTCGAGCAAATGTTCCATCTTGCAGATATCTTGAATCGAAAACGACGCCATTCAGGTGCGATTGACTTTGATAGTGATGAGAGTGAATTTGTGATTGATAATGAGGGAAATGTTTTAGATATCTTCAAACGCGAGCGCGGTGAAGGGGAAGAAATGATCGAAGCTTTTATGGTTGCGACCAATGAGGTTCTTGCCTCACATTGTAAATATCAGTCGATTCCAGTCCTTTACCGTATTCACGAAAAACCCGAGAAAGAACGTTTACAAGAACTTTCTCATACTTTACGAATTCTTGGTTATCGCATGCGTGGAAGTCTTGAGAAAATCCATCCTAAAACGCTTCAAAAGGCTTTAAAGTTTTTTGAAAATAAGGATGAGTTGCCAGTGGTTTCTCGTTTGATGCTTCGTACGATGGCGAAAGCTCGTTATAAAAAAGATCCTGTAGGGCACTTTGGTTTAGCTTTGGATGATTATACGCACTTTACCGCACCAATTCGACGTTATCCTGACTTGCTTTTACATCAACGCATCAAAAAGTATGTCTTCGATGCTAATTATGAAAGTTTCGAAGAGGATGAAAAGGCTTTGGTTTCTCTGGGTGATTATGTTTCTGAGAAAGAGCGTAGTATTATGGAAGCTGAGCGTCTAGTAGAAAAAATGAAGAAAGCCCAGTATATGGCAGATAAAGTTGGTGACCGTTATGTGGGTTATATCAGTGGTGTTACAAACTTTGGTGTTTTTGTGGAATTAAGCAATACTGTTGAAGGGCTTGTTCATATTCGTAATATGAAAGATGACTATTATGTTTTTGATGGAACCAGTCAAACCTTGATTGGTGAAAGAAGTGGAAAGACATTTCGCTTAGGTCAACGTGTTGAAGTTGAAGTAACAGGGGTCGATACCCTAGAACACGAAGTTCACTTTAAGTTATTGAAAACGAAAAAGAAGAAACGTAAACGCAATAATGGTAAGAAATCGAAAAAGAGAAGATCTTAATCCTTCTCTTTTTATTTGAAGCCTCACTGTTTTTTCATTGAGTTTCGATGTGTAATTTGCTAAAATATGTAAGATAATGAAGCATAAAGGAGGGAGGAGAAGCATGGCTGTTGTTGTGAAAAATCGTCGAGCCTATCGTGATTATTTTATTCATGAACGTTATGAAGCGGGAATTAGCTTAAAAGGAACAGAAATCAAGTCGATTCGCCAAGGGAAAGTTCAAATAGCAGATGCTTATATCACTTTTCAAAATGAAGAGGCTTATATTAAAAATATGCACATTGCAGCATATGACCACGGTAATCGCTATAACCATGTCGAAGATCGCGATCGAAAGCTTCTTCTTCATCGTCGTGAAATTGATCGTTTGATGCGAGCGCAAAATCGTGAAGGTTATACGATCATCCCTTTGGCGCTGCATATTAATCATCGTGGTTTAGCGAAAATTGAAATTGCGGTTGCAAAGGGTAAGCATCTTTATGATAAAAGAGAAACAGAGAAAAAACGAAGTATGCAAAGAGATATTGAACGAGCAATGAAAGAACGCTATTAACTAAGGAGGCATTAAGGATGTTTATTTATATTTTTATCGGAATTGTTGTGATTTTGGTGCTTTATATTATCGCAACATACAATGGTTTGATTCGTTTGAGAAATCTAAGTGATGAGGGTTTTTCAACGATGGATGTTTACATGAAAAAACGTTATGATTTAATCCCTAATTTGGTTGAAACGGTAAAAGCTTATACAAAACACGAGTCAGAAACATTGGAAAATGTTGTTTCTGCTCGAAACAAAGCGGTGTCAGCGCAAGGAATGGAAGCGCGTCAAGATGCTGAACAAGCACTTGATCGAGGCTTAGGGCGTTTATTTGCTGTCATGGAAAATTACCCTGATTTAAAAGCGGACCGTCAATTTTTAGATTTACAAAAACAACTTCAAATCGTCGAACAAGATATCGCACAGTCGCGTAAATATTACAATGCGACCGTTCGCGATTTCAATACAAAATGCGAAGTATTCCCATCGGTGTTAGTTGCGAAGATGTTTTCTTTTGAAAAGAAACCCTTGTTTGAGATTGCGGATGTTGAACGTGAAAATGTAAAGGTGCAATTTTAATAAAAAGGGGCCTAGCCCCTTTTTTAATAGGAGGCCATAATAATGAAAAAGAAAGTTCTTTTTGCGATCAGTTTCGTCTTGATTTTTCTGATAAATTTTCAAACAATCCAGGCCGATGGAAGTTCATTAACAGCAAAGGAATTAAAGGTGAAAATGCAAGTGAGTGAAGAAGGTCTCGTTGATGTTGAAGCTAGATATCATATGGATTTTTCAACACCGCATCGAGGTATTTTCATTAATGTTCCCTCTAGATATGAGGGTTTCAAATTGGATGATTTAAGCCTCGATATCTTTTTTCCGATTCGCAAGATTGAAGCCTTAAGTGATCAAAAGGTGCATATTGAACAGACAAGTGCAGGCAGTCAAATACGATTTGGCGAAGAAGACCTCTTTTTAGAGGGGGAAGAAGTTTATGCTTTTCATTACCAATACGAACTGCGACCTTGGATTTCCAAGTATCGTGATATGGATGCCTTTTTCGCCAGCGTGATTGAAGAAAACTTAGCTTTTCCTGTTGAAAAACTCCAAGTTGATGTTGATTTTCCAAAGGAAATCAAAGATGAACCCAGTTTCAATCTTGATGCTGAATCTGTTTTGTATGATTTTGACGGGAAAAAACTTCATTTTGAAGTTTTACGTCCTTTATACAGAGAAAATGTGAGTTTCTCTTTCACCCTCCCTCAAGATTATTTTACTTATATCGATCATAATTATGAGTATTTGTCGATGATGGCATCTTTTGCCTTTTTATTGCTTTCAATTTACATCTATCGAAAAGTAGGGAAAGATTATCCTTTGGTTAAGACGGTGGAATTTTATGCTCCAGAAGGTTTTTCAAGCGCAGAGACGGCCTATATATATAAAGGCGACCTTTCAGCAAGTGATGTAACTAGCCTTATTGTGATGTGGGCTTCGCAAGGTTATCTTAGCATTGAAGAGTTATCCAAGAGCAATATGCGACTGATTAAAGAAAAGGATTTGGATTCAGAAAACATCGAAGAGCAAAGGCTTTTTAATGCTTTGTTTTCTAATAAAGATGCGGTTGAAACGAAAACTCTTAAAAATAAATTTCACGGGCGCATTAGCTATGCTCAAGAGAATATACCTAAACACTTCAAAGAAGAAAAGAGTGTTTTTGAACGGAAGGGTCGACGTTATCAATGGCTCTTCTTACTTCCGATTATCTTGCTCCATCTTTTCTTTATTTATACAGCGACTTATCGGGTTTATCCTGAAACCATGCAAGTTGTCCCGTATTTATTGGGGGCAGTTGTAGCCAGTTCAATTCAGCTTGTTGCGGCGATGCGATACGCTAATTCCGCTTTCCCATATCACTCAAAAATGAAGTTTGCAGCATTATTTATCTTTGCTTTTCTTTTAGAATTCATACTTATTTCTGACAAAACGCTTTATTTTTATCTTAGTTATGCTTTTTATGCAATGTCTCTTTATCTTTGGTCCAACTTCTATCGAAGAAGTCGTTTTGGAACAGAGAAATATGCTCAGATTCTTGGTTTTGCTGATTTTATTCAAAAAGTAGAGAAGCCTCGTTTAGAAAAGCTCTTGGATGAAAGCCCAAGTTATTTCTATGATGTGATGCCTTATGCTCAAGTTTTAGGTCTAAGTAAGGCCTGGGCGAAGAAGTTTCAAGATTTAGAGGTAGGAGAGCCTGACTGGTATCGCGGTCAAAGTAGATTGAATTCCTATACCGGCTATTATGTTTGGCAAAACATGAATCGTTCTATGCGAGCGATTAACAGCTCCCTTCTTTCTGTTCCAACACCGAAAGTAAAGACGGGTCAAAGTGGCTCGAGCTCTGGAGGCGGTTTTTCTGGAGGTTCGGGCGGCGGATTTGGCGGTATGAGCGGTGGTGGCTGGTAAGATAATCGTTGTATTACTGACTGTGTTCCATGTTATAATTAAAAAAGACTAGGAGGTTCTTATGCCAGCGAATCTATTAACGTTACAATCCATCTTGAAAGGACTCAAAATTGTACTTGACTTCCTTATCATTTGGATACTTATATATTATTTATTAAGGATTGTTCGAAATAATTCTCGGACGGTGCAAATCTTTAAAGGAATTGTCTTAGTTTTAGCGATGCAAGTTTTTGCTAAAGCGATTGGGCTTTCGACATTAAGTTCTCTTTTATACTTTATTGTACAGCATGGTTTTTTGGTGATTGTGATCATTTTTCAACCGGAAATCCGAGCTGTTTTGGAGCGGATTGGAAAAACTTCTGTTTTCTCTGCAATCCACTCACTAACTGGTAATGAAAAAGAACAACTCATTGAGGAAATTGTGAAGGCGACAACTGAGCTTTCAGAAAATAAAACAGGTGCACTCATTTCTTTGGAGCAAGGTCATTCGCTCGTTGATTATATTAAGACCGGTACGCCGATTAACTCAACAGTAACAGCGGACCTTTTAACATCGATTTTTGTGACCTCAACACCGCTTCATGATGGTGCGGTCATTATCCAAGGCGATCGCATTGCTTGTGCATCGGCGTATTTCCCACCAACTAATTTGGATTTGCCATCTAAATACGGTGCGCGCCACCGGGCAGCTTTAGGAATCAGTGAGATTACTGATTCG
>JASLJD010000088.1 GCA_030152625.1 Erysipelothrix sp. | reverse complement strand
TGATTGTATTAAAAAGGTAATCTTCAAAGGATTCAATTTGAAAACCATAATCAAAATCTTCAACACTGCCTTCTTCTAAATAAATTTCTTCAAATTCAAGTAAACGATGTGGATGATGACTATCTAAAAAGAGATAATCACTGCTCAAACTCATGTTTTTAACAACTTTCTTTAAGTCGTCTTCGTTTAATAAATAATTCAAGGTGTCATTCACAACATAAATACCATCGTATTTTTCTTTCGTCCAAAAAGGATCGAGAAAATCCGCTTCAATAAAGCATTCAGCATATTGAGGATATTTCTTTTTTGCATGATGAATCTTCTTAGGATCTAAATCAATGCCTTTGAGATCGTAATCATCACTCAGCAAAGCCAATAAATCACCTGTTCCACAGCCTAAATCTAAAAGGCTCTTTTGATGTGAAAAAAGCATGCGAAGTGTTTTCGCATACTTTTGACTTCCCTTCATATCTGCAAAAAGTGCATCATACACGTTCATTGAGATAATCCTGGTATAATTTATCGAGTTTATAGTGATCTCTGGCTTCGCTGAGGAAAACATGCACAATGACATCGTTAAAATCGAGTAGAACCCAAGGGCTTTCCGTACTGCGCTCCTCATTACGCAATGTGAAGCCATTTTCCAATGTTTTTGATAAAACTTGTTCTGCCAGTGCGTTGACTTGACGTAAGCTCGGTGCATCACAAATAACAAAATAATCACAAAGAGGATGGCTTTCTTCAAAATCAACAACCGCAATATCGTTGGCCTTACCATCATCAAGTGTCTTTACAATTAAATCTAATAATTCTTTACTTTCTTTCATATTGCCTCCTTAAATACTTTGCTTGTGCTAATTGAACGGCTTCATAGCCTTCTTGCAATGATTTTTTCGATAATTCAATGAATTCTTCACTATCATAGTTTCGCCCTCGTTCACATTTATCGGCGATATAAATCACTTTTGCGTAAGGATTTTGTGCTCGACCATCCACATGGTGACGAATCGCCGAAAGCACATCACGATCCTTCACATAATAATAACGGCTGAGATGATCAGCAGCTAGATAGGCATGATCAAAGGCTGCAGAATAGTGATTGCGCCAACTTGAAGGAACAAGTTGACGACTGAGCGCCGCCTCCATTTCACGATAACGATCGTGATACATCGCAGCAAGATAAATTTTATCGAGATCTAAACGATGATGTGAAGCAATTTCTAAAGCCAATTCACTGACTCGTAAAACATGTTGATAACGCTTAGGAGAAAGATGACTTTGCATCATTTCCTCGAGATAAAGTCCTTTTTCCATCATATATTTTAGAACTGACTTAGGGCTGCGCATGGACTTCCCTTGACGAATAGCTGTCGAGGATACATCCATAATTTTCCCTTCGATTTGAGGAAAAGGATGTTTGATTCCATAGCGCTCATAGACAATAAATTGAATCATCTTTGATAAACGTTCGATATCCTTCCACTCATCCAAACGCTCAATATGATCATCGCCAATCAAAAACTCCAGTTGAGCATTGGGGAAATCTCTTTTAAATTTTTCCACTGTTTTAATGGTGTAGGATGCTTCCATGCTTTTGCCTTCGAAATCGCTCACATGCATTTTCCTAAAAGGAGCAATCGCTTTTTTGACCATCTCATAGCGATCTTCAAAGCGAACTTTCTTTTCTTTAAAAGGACTGACTTGAGCAGGGATAAAATAAAGGGCATCAGCTTCTCTTTGTTTGAGGGCCGCTTTCGCTAAAGCAAGATGCCCATCATGAATGGGATCAAAACTCCCACCAAAAAGAATGATTTTTTTCATACTTTAATTCTTCCATCTTCATGATATTTATAAAAATAAAGAACACGCCCTACTTTATGAACCAATTCACAATCAAATTCTCCTTCAAAGGCTTGAATAACTTCCTCTTTGGAAACACTTGCATTTTTTTGCAAGGATACTTTCACAAGATTATGCGCCTTAAGAGAGACGCCAAAACTGTCCATCAGCGTATCCGTTAAACCATGTTTTCCAACATGAACAAGAACAGGTTCATTATGACCTTCTTGTCTTAATTGTCGTTTTTGTTGATTACTAAGCATTATAACACCGCCTTTCGATAAATGTATTCCAGATCTTTTTCAGCGACGACTTCAATCTTTTTAACGCCGCCTTTGATGACTATCATCCCAAAATCATAAATTTCTAGTTCGACATCTTCCTTGGATGACGGGTATGATCGACGACGATACTGTGGCTCATCAACTTGAAGAAACTCAGCTTGCTTTAAGTTTGCATCGATACGATCGGCTGTGACACGTTTCATATTGTGAGGTAAATACGAAACGACTTGGATACGATCGATCGGTTCGACAATCACTGCGAAAACCCCTCCTAAGACAAGGGCTTGTTCTTCATAAATTTGAAACACTTGGGGTTTAATCGGTTTTTGCGGTGATAAAGCCTGTAAATCTTCATCACTCAAACGATGCGTAATTGCTGATTCATTTTGCAAGCCCGGTGTATCGTAGAGTGTAAAGTCATTAACCTTCAACTCGATAATCGAGGCTGTGGTGGATGCGACCGGTGAAACCGATAAAGTATCATCATTCAATAAGCTGTTTAAAATCGATGATTTTCCAACATTCACACAACCAACAAAAGCCACATCCCCCATTAAAAGATAAGGTAAAATGGGCTCCAAGCTCTTACGATGCTTCGCTGAGACAAATAAAACCTCTGTGAATTGAATCGGATAAGGTTTTAAAAGTCGCATAATGCCATGCAATAAACGTCGATTTGAGACCGATTGCGGAATCAAGTCACGTTTATTGATCAGCAAGACGACATTTTTACCACTTAAATGACGGATAAGTGCTGGGTGGAGACTTTGTTGAATGTTCATCAGATCAATAATCCAAAAAATGGTTCCTTCAAATTCCATCACAAAATCTAAAATAACACCGTCATCAACCTTAGCTCGAACACGCTTAAAATCTCGATAGTGCCTTAAACGAAAACAGGATTGACAAAATCGATGCTCTTCACTTTTAGCATAGCCTGGTTTATGGACATCGCTTGTTTGTAAGACCAAACCGCAGCCTTCACATTTTTGCTTCATGATATCCTCCTTTATAACAAATAAGAAAGTCTCGAAACTCATCGAGACTTTAGTTCATCCTCTATTATAACATGTTCATATCTCTTCTTAGAACAAGTTTTATCTTTTGATTATCGATCACATTGGAAAAAGTTGCTTCCGTTTTCATAATTGGAATATCAACTGCTCGACACTCCACGAGAAGTTCATCCTGATAAAAGCTGATGATTTCATCCAAATCAAGCAGATAGACTGCTTGCAAGCCTTGAGGATTGGACTTCACTAAGCGGGCGATTCTTTGCCCTTTCGTCGCTCGATTTTGGCTCGCGATCTGCTCTTCTTTCACACGTTTCATCTCATTACGTTCTGAAACAAAGACAAGATCCTCCCTTTTTCCGTCCATAACAGTCGCATCAACAACATAGTCCTCTTCATCAAGACGCATGGCGATGACACCCTTGGCCCGTGTTCCGATAATATTAACTTCATCAAGAGGGAAGCGCAAAGCGTATCCATGATAAGACAAGACTAAAAGCTCCTTGTCTTCTTCATCACTGAGATAAACTTGTATTAGTTCATCGTCTTTGTCGACATTCATTGCCATCGACAACTGGCCAGTACGCTTAAGTTCAAAATCACTTAAGAGACTTCGTTTCACCATACCTTCACGGGTAAATGTTAGAATGCTTCGTTTTTCATCAAAACGATCAATCACCATTGCGGAAACAATACTTTCCTGTGGATTCATTTTAACATAATGATTTAAATGATTACCCACATCTTGCCAACGCATTTCATCCAATTCATGAATCAGTATCTGGCCATAGCGGCCTTCACTGGTAAAGAAAAGCAAGGTATCAGTCGTCAATGCTTTTTGCATTAAGACCATTTGATCATCTTCACGAAGACCCAGGATATTCTTAGCTGTTGCTGAATATGAACGCAAGGAACTGCGTTTGACATAGCCATTTTTACTGATGCTTAAAACAACTTCTTCTTCAGGAATCAAGGATAAATGGTCCACCTCTAAATCACGGATTTCATCCTTTAATTCTGTTTTCCGTGGACTTGGGAAGAGTTTTTTTACTTTTTGAAGTTCTTCCACCATAAGCTGGCGACGACTGTCTTCATCTTCTAAAATTTTCTTCAAATAAGCAATTTCTGCTTTTAATTCCTTTTCTTCATTCAAAAGAGCTGTCATATCCGTTGAAGATAAACGATATAAACGCAAATCCACAATCGCTTCCGCTTGTTTTTGACTGAAGTCAAAACGTTCCATTAAATTCAAATAAGCATCTTTCCGATTTTTGGAATGACGAATGATTTGAATGACTTCTTCTAAAACATCACTTGCCTTCATTAAACCTTCGACAATATGCAAACGATCGGATAATTTTTGATAACGATAGCGAGAGCGATTGATCACAACTTCTTCCCTAAAATCAATGAAAGCGTCTAAAATATCCACAACCCCACAAAGTTGCGGTCTTTGATCGACAATTGCGACCATATTTGCATTAAAATACACTTGAAGCTCAGTATGTTTATACAAGAGATTTAAGATGCTTTCTGCATCCGCATCCGCGCGACAATCAATTACAATCCTTAGACCACTGCGATCGGATTCATCCCGAACATCCATAATATCGCCTAAACCATCATTCGCCATTTTAAAGCGTAGTTCATCGATTTTTCGAACGAGTTGCGATTTCACAACATCATAAGGTAATTCTGTGATGATGATTTGTTGTTTATTCCGGCTTTTCTCGATGCTTGCTTTGGCGCGAAGTAAAAGACGTCCTTTGCCTGTTTCGAAAAGCTTATCCATTTCTTTTCTTCCCTCAACAATCGCACCGGTTGGAAAGTCAGGTCCTTTAATCATCTTTTGAATACTCTCCAAACGACAATTAGGATGACGTAAGCGATGGATGGTCCCATCAATCACCTCTTCAAGATTAAAGGGTGGAATATTGGTTGCATAACCCGCAGCAATACCGCTGCTCCCATTCACTAAGAGTTGAGGGAAACGGGCTGGCAAGACCGAGGGTTCCGTGTCTTCATCGTCAAAATTCAAGACAAATGGCACCACATCTTCTTCAATATTTCTTAAAAGTTCCTCAGATATTGGGGCAAGTCTTGCTTCGGTATAACGCATTGCCGCAGCCGGATCATCATCAATGCTTCCATTGTTTCCTTGCATATCAACCAGTGGAAAATTCATTTTCCATTCTTGAGACAAGCGGACCATGGCATCATAAACAGAACTATCACCATGAGGATGATAATTACCGATAACAAGACCCACTGTTTTAGCGGATTTTCGATAAGGTTTATGCGCATGATTACCATCGTGATACATCGCATATAAAATTCGGCGTTGGACAGGTTTCAGACCATCTCTTACATCGGGCAAGGCCCTTTCTTGAATAATATATTTAGAGTAGCGTCCAAAACGATCGCCCATAATATCTTCAATGGCTATTTTATGGTAATTCGACATTCTCATCCTCCTCTTCCAATGTAAAGGCAACATTTTCCTCAATCCAGATTCGACGATCCGAAACTTTATCGCCCATAAGGGTTGTTACGCGGCGTTCTGCCGTCAATAAATCGTCAATTTGTACTTGGATGAGGGTTCGGCTCTCAGGATTCATCGTCGTATCCCACAGCTGATCCGCATTCATTTCCCCTAAACCTTTATAACGTTGCAAACGTAAACGCCCATATTTTTCACGATAAGCGTCCAATTCATCTTCTGTATAGCAATAATGCTCTTCACCCCGTGCTTCAATACGATAAAGAGGAGGTTGAGCAATATAAACATAACCCGCTTCGATGAGTGGGCGCATGTGACGGAAAAAGAAGGTCAAAAGGAGAACTTGAATATGGGCTCCATCCGTGTCCGCATCCGTCATAATAATGATTTTTTTATAGTTGCTATCCTCTAAAACAAAGTCACTTCCTACACCTGCACCGACCGTATGAATAATCGTGTTCAGTTCTTCATTTTTCAAGATATCTTCAAATTTTGCTTTTTCAGTGTTTAAGACCTTTCCACGCAGGGGTAAAATCGCTTGGAAGCGACTGTCGCGACCTTGCTTAGCACTGCCCCCAGCGGAATCACCCTCCACTAAAAAGAGTTCGTTTTTATTTTTATTTCGACTTTGTGCTTTCGCTAGCTTACCTGAAAGCAAGGTTTCGCTGCGACGATTTCGTCCTTTACGCGCTTTCTCACGTGCTTTACGTGCTGCTTGACGAGCTTCACTGGCTTTTTGTACTTTCGCTAAGATTTCCATCGCCATTTCATGATGTTGATCAAGATAATATGGCAAGTGTTCGCTGATGACATGATCAACGACCACACGCGCTGAAGGGGTTCCAAGTTTCGATTTTGTTTGGCCTTCAAATTGAAGTAAATGCTCAGGTATCGAAACCGAGATAATAGCCGATAAACCCTCACGCACATCGCGTCCTTCAAAATTAGGATCTTTTTCTTTAAGGATATGATGTTTGCGAGCAAAATCATTCATCACTTTCGTAAAAGCGGTACGGAAACCGACCACATGCGAACCACCATCTTGCGTACGAACCAAGTTCACATAAGAATAAATATCTTCATGATAGCCATCAT
>JASLJD010000024.1 GCA_030152625.1 Erysipelothrix sp. | reverse complement strand
GGCTAAACACAAAGGGGCTGGGAATAATTTGAACAAAAAAGGCATCCACAATAACATCAATAATCATCAAAATAAAAAGAAAACTAAAGTGAAGAAATCGGATATAGAACATTATTTTTTCACCACCGAAACATACTTAAGGTCATTGAAATCAACATCCGTCTCTAAGTAGGCTAAAACACCCAAACTATCCGCAACATTTTCAACAGAGTTGATTTTCCCGACATACAGTCCACTTGGGAAAACGCCTCCTTGCCAGGATGTGAGAACAGGCATATCTGCGACCAATCTGCTTTTACTTTCTAGTATTTTTAAAGTGATTACTTTCTCATCAAAATTATAATCCTTTAGAATTGCGGGGGTGAATTTATTTTTCCCTACTTGAATTTTTACAGCTACTTTGCTGTGCTCATCGTTAGCCGTAATTAATGATACAAGTGACTTATGCTCACTCACTTCAATGACCTTGCCAACAAGTCCTTTACTATGAATCACACCATCACCCACTTCAACGCCTTCACGACTACCAACACCAATCGTAACTGCTTGATCCCATTTATCAATACTTCGTGTTTCCACAACAGTTGGAATGAGTTCATATTCACTGAAAAGCTCATCGAGTTCTAAAATTTCTTTTAACTCTTGAACTTCCGATTCGAGCTCTTCATTCCGAGAAGCTAAATGTCGATACGAAGCGAGCTCCCTTTGTAAACGTTCATTTTCATAGCGAAGATCCCACATCGTAGCAAGATCTTCCGAGACTGAAGTCACTGTTTTAATCGGCCTTTCAATCAAAGCATAGCGAACCATGGCAAGATTAGAAAAAAACTTGCGATCTGCGCGTTCGTAGTAATTTTGTTTTTTCACAAAATTCATCCCCAAAAAAGAAAGGATCAATAAAGAAAGTATTGTAATTAAAAATTTTCGAAATCCGCCACGCTTTTTCATAACATCACCTTTCTACATTATACCGAAAAAGAAGGATATAAAAAAGGTGCTAATTGAAAAGTTCAGGAAATTTTTCCCGAATCGAACAATAAGCACCTTTTGAAACAATCAAATGATCGATAACTTGGATTTCCAAGAATTTACCAGCTTCAACAAAATGCTGGGTCATTTCGATATCCGCATGACTTGGCTCAAGACTCCCACCCGGATGATTATGCACTAAAACAAGGGCTGCAGCGTTAGAATGTGCTGCTTCACGAAAAACATCTCTGGGATGAACAAGACTTTGATTCAAGGTACCTTTAAACATTTTCTTAAAACGCAAAAGTTGAAGACGATGATCCAAAAAGAGGACCATGAACTCTTCTTGAGATGAAAAACCAATTTCTAAATTAAGCCAATCGCTAATTTTTCGCGGATGATTAAAGATTTTTTGCTCTAAGACTTCTTCTCGTAGAAGTCGCATAGCCAACTCCACTACCGCCATAAGATTCAAAGCTTTTGCTTCTTTAATTCCGGGGACTTCCATCAAATCTTCAATTCGAGCCTTGGCAAGCCCTTTTAAACCACCCAAACGTAAGAGCAGTTTTTGCGCTAATTCAATCGCATTGTATTGGGCTGTGCCCGTTCGAATAAAAAGAGCCAAAAGCTCTTGATTAGAAAGCGATGAAAGGCCATAGCGCATCGCTTTCTCTCTTGGTCGCATGTGAGCGGGCATCTCCTTCACTTTCATCGACTCCAGCTGGCTCGAAAACGCCCAATGCGAATACTTCCGCTACGTGAAGTTAATAAACGATAGAGTGTAACCAGGGTTGCACCCGCTATCAAATATCCGGCCACAAGTTCACCTCCCCTTTTAAGTGGTAACTTAGGAGAGTTTTTCCCTAATTTCTTCGAGTTGATCCATATCGACAGTTCTTTGTTTGCTTCCCTGTGCTTCACCAATAACCCCTTGATCCTCTAGGGCATCGACAAGGCGCGCGGCTCGATTATAGCCAATAGAAAAACGCCTTTGTAAAAGTGAAATGGATGCTTTTTCCTCTATGGCGATAAAGTCAAGAACCTCAGAAAAGAGCTCGTCCCGAAACGCTTCCGCAACTTGGGGATTTTCTTGTTCAAGTTGAATTTGACTTTCAATACTCTCAACAAAGTCTTGATCATATTCGGGTTCAGCTTGCTGAGCACAAAAGTGAGTAATGGCTTCAACTTCTTCTTCACTGATATAAACACCTTGTATTCGAATCGGGCTAAGCTCACCCATCGGAAGATAAAGCATATCACCATAGCCAAGCAAGTCTTCAGCTCCCGCCTGATCTAAAATCGTTCGCGAGTCAACTGAAGAGGATACCGCAAAAGCAATCCGAGAAGGGATATTAGCTTTAATAACCCCGGTGATGACATCGACACTGGGTCTTTGCGTTGCCACCACTAAATGAATGCCTGCGGTTCGAGCTAATTGAGTGATTCTCTGAATGCTCGACTCAACACTTTTTCCTGAGACATTCATTAAATCCGCTAACTCATCGATAATCACAACAATCCAAGGCATCTTCGGCTCATCATCAACATTCTCAGCCGATTGGACCCAACGATTGTAAGCCTCGATGTTTCGGACACCGGTTTCCGCAAAAACATTGTAACGTTCTTCCATGATCTCGACGATACCCGCTAAGGCTTCTGCCGCTTTACTGGCTTCTGTAATCACAGGAGAAAGTAAATGTGGGACCTTTGAGAAAGGAGTAAACTCTACTTTCTTGGGGTCAATGAGCACCAACTTTAAATCATCGGGTGTTTGCGTTAAAAGCATTGAAGCAATCATGCTGTTCATGCAAACTGATTTTCCACTGCCGGTTGCACCCGCCACTAAAACATGCGGCATCTTGTTTAAAGAAGCTAGCACAGGCTCTCCCATAAGATTTCGTCCTAAAATGACTGGGATATTATCTTGCGCTTCCACAGGACCCATTTCATCTAAAATCTCCCGCATACGAACAGGGATCATTTCAATGTTCGGCACTTCAATGCCCACAGCTCGCTTACCTGGAATCGGTGCTTCGACACGAAGTGTCTTCACAGCAAGTTCCATCATCAAATTATCTTGAATGGAAGCGATGCGATTCACTTTAACAGAGCTTTCTGGAATGATTTCAAACTTGGTGACGGAAGGACCGATATGAATGTTCGCAAGTTCTGCCGGAAGTGAGAATTCTTCCATCACTTCGACAAGACGCTCTGATTTTTCCTCAGCACTTTGAGCATTCAATTCATGGGCCGCTTTTGAACTGGGGACCCTTTCAAAAATATCTTTGTTGGGAAGGCGATACAAGCTCCCTTTTGTAAATTGAACTTGTTTTTGAGGCTTATCACTTACTTGAGCTTGTTGAGCAATTGCTTGGTCCATGCTTTTGCCAATCTTGCCTTCTTTGATTTGCTCAGTTTTTGTTTTCGCATCACGCATATGATCGATGAATTGTGCTTTCTGTTTTTCTTCTCGTTGAATTTCACTTTTTTCTTGCTGCTTTTCCGCATGCAAGCGTCTTTCTTTTTCAATGGCTTGTTTTTGCTTCTTTTCTTGACGAGCGATTTTTCTGGCTCGTCGTTTCTTTTTCATTGAGCGTTTCATTGATTCAAAACTTTTCAAATCATCTTGATCAATGAGCAATAAAAGAGCGATGAAAATAAGGACAAAAATCAAGTAAAAAACACCTTTTTTAGCGAAAAACCATGTAAATAAAGCATAGCTTAAGGCCCCCAAAAGGCCACTCATAGCATTCGCTTCTAAATCGGTAACACTGCTTAATCCTTGCTTTTTCCATTCCGCGAGGACCGCTGTCCCCGTTCCTTCATAGGCAGACCAGAGACTAAGAATCAAAAGAAAAGATAAGAACAAAAGAAAGAAAGCAAAGGCTCCATGCGAGGATTTTTTTCGACTGCTTTCAATCTTTAAAAGTCGGGAAAAAGCCCATAAGAAAAGGAGCACTTCTACAAATACCGCTCCTTGTCCTACAAAAAAGCGAAGAATGATGCGCAGCATTTCACCGAGAAAGCCAAATTGTCGAAAACTAATCAATGAGAAAAATAAAAC
>JASLJD010000085.1 GCA_030152625.1 Erysipelothrix sp. | reverse complement strand
CAAGTCCAAATCTCGAATAAGATGAATGTATGTGGCCACTAAAGCACTTTCACGCGACGCTATACGCGACATAAACAACCCTCCACGATTTCTTGTTTTTCTTTAATCAAATTTGAAGCCAACAACAGAGAAGTTAATCGTTGTATCGCGATAGTCAATCATCAGTTCCAAGTTTTCACGCAAAGTTGTTTGGAGTTTACTGCATACAAACTCAACATTTTGACCATACTGAATACGAACTTCAATATTGATCGCTAAATGGCCATCAAGATTTTCAATCTCAATCGCTTTTTTAGAAGCTAAAAAGACCTTTGTGTCTTCTTCGACTGTTTGACGAACGATGTGTTCGACCACAGATTCGCTTACGGCAATTTGTCCCATGCCCTCATCTTTTTCTTGAATAATTACATACTCATTCATTTTTACCACCTACTTCTAGTATTATACCAAATTCAAACTAAAATATAAACTAAGGATATGATGAAAAACGATTTCTTTCAGCTTTAGGATAATAATTTTTAGCTCTCGACTTAAGAACCTTCGCTAAACCCAAAGCCATTCCTTGATAAGTCATGATGACCCAAGCATCTTCATGTTCTACTTGCAAAGTCAAACCATGTAAATAAGCATAGGCTTCTTGAAGACTGAGCTCATAGCTAGGCAAAAGATTTTTTGCTTGAGGATAACGACTGATCGCTGGAAAATACTGCAGTTTTTGATTGCGATGATGCTTTTGATAGGGAATCATATCGAAAGAAAGTGGAATCGCTTCATTCAATGCTGGACGATCAAACAAGACCGAAACAAGATCCTGATCTTTTTCAAGATATATTTTCTGCTTCCGCTTCTTTCGCATTGTGTGAAAATTTAAACTTTCTGCACGACAAGCTTCTTTTGGACAAACAATCTTAGCCATGAAATGCCCTTCTCCGTGTTCGGATGGGAAAAAGCGAGCAAGTTCTTTCATCCCATCAAAGCCTTCTGTTTTCATTGGATGTTCAAGCATTTCAAGATAACAATCTGGATGATCCGCTAAGAAACTTTTCACAACCCCTTCGTTTTCATAAGGATTCAGGGTACAAGTTGCATAAAGAATGCTACCGCCCGGCTTCAACATCCGATAAGCATCTTCTAAAAGTTGCTTTTGGATGGGCACAAAACGATGGGGATCCTCTTTTCGATAACTTTGAATAAAATCTTTTTTTCTTCGAAATAAACCCTCTGCTGAGCAAGGAGCATCCACAATAATTTTGTCAAAGCGCGCAGGAAGCTTTTGTGCTAAAAGCTCTGAAGAAGCAAGGCTTACCGCAACATTTTCATGTCCCCATCGTTGGAGATTTGCTTGTAAACGTCGATTACGCTTCGGGTTGATTTCATTCGCTAATAAAAAACCTTTCGGTATTTGATTTAAAATCTCCGTGCTTTTACCACCGGGTGCTGCACAGAGATCCAATACATGATCATCCTCTTGAAGCTTCATAAATTCAACGGCCAAACTTGCACTGGGATCTTGAATATAATAAACCCCTGCATGATGATAAGGATGTGTCACCGTTTGGGAAAAATCTTTGGGTATCAACATTTTTTCATTGAGAGGCGATGGCATCAAATCAAAATCAAGCTCCACTTGCTTTAAACGATTCATACGCAAGCCATAGACTGCCGGCGTATCCGACAAAGCGAGCAAGGCATCCGCCTTTTCTTTTGAAAAATGTTCATAAAGCATGCGCTCAAAATCATTCAAGCAAATCACATGCCTTTTCAACATCACGATGCATCTGTTCAACAAGCTCTTCGATGCTATCGAATTTTAATTCTTCACGAAGATAGTAATCAAAACTTTGGTGAACAAGTTCGCCATAAATCATCGCATCAAAATCAATAATATAGGATTCGATGGAAAGCTCTTCTGAGTGATTAAAGGTTGGGTTATAGCCAATATTCACCACCGAACGATAGTTTTTACCTAAGACATTCACATAGCCTGCATAAACCCCTTCTTTGGGAATAACATATTCATCTCGAATATTTAAGTTAGCGGTTGGAAAACCGATTTTTGTCCCCGCACGATTGCCTTGTTTGACATAACCACTGATTTTATAGGAGCGACCCAACATCTCTTTTGCAAGCGGCATATCTCCATGCAAAATCGCCTGAATAATTTGTGTTGTCCCTAATTTGACACCGTGCATATTTTGGATAGGAATCGCATGGGTCTCAAAAAAGTGCTTTGCTTCTTTTTTCAGATAGTCCACATCCCCTTGCCCCTTAAAGCCAAATTTGAAATCTTCGCCGCAAACAAGATGGCGAACTTTCAAGTTCACAAGGATTTTTTCCACAAAATCTTGCGGTGAAAGGGAAGCTAATTCCCTAGAAAATCGGACAATGACCAAATAATCCAAACCCAAAGCATCCACCAAACGAATTTTTTCCTTCATAGGCGTCAAATGCCGAACTGTTTTTCCTGGATTAAGTACGGTCCATGGATCGGGTTCAAAGGTTATGAGGGCTGATTGAAGCCCTTTTTCTTGCGCCAATTTTTTGGTCTTATCAATCAAGGCTTGATGGCCCTTATGCAAACCATCAAAATAACCAATGCATGCCGCCAAGTCTTCATTGAAATGATAAAGTTTTCGAAAATCATCGATTACAATTTGTTTCATCTTACCACAATCCCCTTACTACTCGATATAAACGATCGTTTTCACGCTCATAAACAGAAACATAAGCGCCTGCTTTTAAAACAACCCGATCTTCCGGATAATCTAAAATAATTTTACGGCCATGCATGATATCTTTTTTTAAATCTTCCCTATTATAGATAGGATAAGATAGGTGCGCATCAATTGGAATAAGCTCCATTTTAGGATGGATCTCATCGATAGCTATCGCATCCTCTAAAGAGAAGTTTCCCAAACGTTCACGTAAAAGGGAAGTCATATGCCCAAGATTCCCTAAAGCCATTGCGATGTCTTCAACAAGACTTCGGATATAGGTACCATTGGAAACATCTGCGCGAAAACAAATCGTATCCCCTTCGATTGAGACTAGCTCAAGACGATGGATATGAATATCTGTATAACGTGCTTTAATTTCTTGACCTTGTCGGGCATATTCATACAGTTTTTTACCCCGATATTTTTTCGCCGAAACCATCGGAACTTTTTGCCGCATGGGCCCCTCAAACATTTTGAAAACTTCAAGCACTTGTTTTTCGCTGAAGCTTTTCACCGCCTGTTCATGGG
>JASLJD010000005.1 GCA_030152625.1 Erysipelothrix sp. | reverse complement strand
ATTTTCAATGGTTGCCAAGGAAATATAACCCAACTTATCGGCTGGCAATTCGGCATAGAAATATTTTTCATTAGCCGGTGGTTTTGTGAAAAGTTCATGTTTCCTTAAACCTTTTTCAATACTGAAAATATCATAGCCAATTGTATAGCGTTGGGTATTCACAATTTTTTCCCAATCCTCACCCTCATAAAGGTTCATCGCAAGAAAACTCGATAAGACCTGAGGGATGGTGTTTCCACCCGCTGAACCCAAGGCAATCATATTTTCTTTGCTTTCATCAAAGACCACAAGCGGTGACATAAAGGATTTCGGACGATGCATTGGACCGCCTCGATTTTGCTTATAACGACCAAAGTTCTTCAGACTGTTATTATAGAAGAAACCATCTGCATAGCGATGAGATCCCCAGTAATTTGAAAGCGTATGACTGGCGACAACCACCATACCATCTTGATCGATGATTGAGAAGCTGGTTGTGTTTTGTGATTCCTCCACATCGATTGGATATTCTTTCGGATCAACCGGAACATCCAAGTATTCCGCAATCGTATCCCACTGAACCTCACGATGATCACGCTTACGGCTTACATCGGTATCTCCTAAGCGTGCATTGCCCTTAAGAAAAATCGAATTATAGATATCACGATAGCCTTGATAAAGTGTCTCATCTTCACTCTCTAAGATCGAAAGATCTTTCAATTGATAAGCTCGCATTAAAGAAAGCGTCAAACGACCCGAAAATGGAGAACCCGCAGCATAGAAGGTATAACCATCTTCTTCGACTTTAATCGCTGGGTATTTATGCACCTCATAGGAAGAGAGTGATTTCTCACTGAGCCCACTGATTTTCATATAGTTTTGTGAGATGGGATGTTTCCCATCATAGAGAAGATCAAAACCATGATCTCTCACTTCGCGATAAGTTTCAGCCAAATCTTTCTGAACTAAAACGTCCCCTTCTTTTAAAGGCGAGCCGTTTTCTTGTAAATTGGGGTTAAACTCAATGACTTGAACACGGCGTTGTAAGATCTCAGCCATATCCCCATCAACAAGAATCCCTTCTTCAGCCAGTTTAATCGCTGGATCTATCAAAGCATCCAAGTCCATGCTCGCATAATCAGCATGAATGGCTTCCATGCCTTTTAAAAAGCCGGGAACACCGATATTATGATTGCTTTCCTCATAACCTTCGGCATTGTAGTAATCATAATAATAAGCTTCATCCGTTTTTGGATTGTAGACAAGCATCACGCCCCCACCACCCAAACTTCCATTTTGCGGCATGCTGGCACCCAAGGCAAAACTGGTCGCAATCGCTGCGTCCACCGCATTACCACCCGATTCTAAAATTTCCTTCCCAACCATACTGGCATATTCTGAGCCGGTACTGATGGCAAAATGCGCTTCTTTTTCTGTTGTTGGTTTTTTACCTTCATCAACAAGCACAGCGGAATTTTTCTTATCGAATTGCTGTTTTACAAAAAGATAGCTAGGGACGGCCATGATCAATAGAAGAAAAACAAGCAAAATTTGCAAACCTTTTTTTCTATTTTGATCCATTTAATTTACCTCCACAAAAACTCGTCCATCTTTAACTTCAATTTGCTCTTCGGGTATTTTTCGTGTTAAACGCTTTTGAATGGCTTTTTGACGGAATGCGCTTTGCTCAATCAATGGACGAGCTTGTTCAATACGAAACGGCACAAATTCAAGTTTCTCTAAAGCCTTTTCTTCATTGAAATGAAGATTTAAGACAGCCGTTAAACTTGTACTTCCCTGCACTTGGTCAAAAACAAAATTCCCCAAACTCGGTATGACATAAACATCCTGTATCTTTTGCACAGGCTGTAAAACATGAGGGTGTGAACCCACAATTAAATCTGTTCCTGCATCGACCAAGACATTCGCCATTTCAATTTGTCGATCACTCATCTCATTGGCGTATTCCTTGCCCCAGTGAACATAAGTGATGACATAATCACTTACTTTTTTCGCTTCACGATGCGCTGCATGCACCAAGGCATGGTATTCTTTTGAATTAAAACGAATGGCTCCGGATGTGTTCACCGATAGACTCGCTGCTCGTGGTCGGGCATCGGTCACGGATACAATTGCGACCTTCATGCCGTTGATCTCTTCAACATAAAAAAGCTTGGAAGGATCTAAGCTGTTTTCATAGATCCCGACGGAAGGAATATCATTACGCTCTAAAATCTCCATTGTTTCTAATAGACCTTGATAACCATAATCACCAATGTGATTGTTCGCAAAGCTGAAGACATCAATTTCACTTTCATCGCGCAAGGCCAACATCGTTTCTTCATCGATCGCAAAGTTAATCCGATTTTTATCCAAGATATAATAATCGTTTTCAAAGCTTTCAATCACTGGACTTTCAATGTTCGCAATCGCTAAATCAGCCTGCTTTAAAACATGGTTTGCTTCTTCAAAAAGACCCTCAACACCATAGAGATCTAGACTTTGGGTCACATAACGATCCAACATCACATCACCCACAAAAGTCACTTGAGCATGGCTTTTTTCTTCAGGAAGATCCATCATGTTCGCTTCTGCTTCAAAGTTACGATTGAAAAAAGACATGGAAAAAATCAGAAAGAAGAAAAGTAAGCTGAAAAACACAACCAACTCTGCTTTCTTCATCCGACGATGATATTTCATTTTTTGTATGTTTTTCTTCTTAAGATTACTCATTCTTAGCCTCCTAAGATTAAATAAAGTGATATGCGTTCAAAATAATAAAAATGACTAAAGCGGTCAAAAGAGAAGCGGGCAAAGTATAACGAACACCTTGGCGACTATAAGTATTGGCTAAAAGTGCCGGTGTCATGGCCCCGATGCCTCGATAAGCGACCAGATCAAAAGGTACATAAGGGTACAATTGATCAAAGACAATTTTTAATAAGAGAGAAACCAAAACCATCATGGAAAACTTTCGCTTACCAAACAAAATCAAATGCTTCGATAAAAAATAATCTACAATGAAATAAACCAAAAAGCTGATGATTAAAATCGCTAAAGCTGTTGGGATACTAAAAAAATGCAATGCCAGCATTCCCGGAACAATCATTCCGCCCGTATTAAAACCTAAAAACTCTTCAACCAGTAAACTGAATGTCACACTCAATGTAATCGCAATATAAAAATCAGTCATGATGACTTGCCTCCTCGAATCGTTCTACATAATCTAAGAGTTCATAACCATGACCGTGAATATTGCCTAAAGCAATAATGACTTTTCCGTCATAATTATGAAGCAAATGCTTGAAAACATCCCCACCACTTTGATTTTCCATATTCGTAAAACGCTGCATTGCTTTAAAAGTATCTTTTTCAAGTTCAAATGAATCCAAATCTTCACCAATCACTAACAAATCATAGGATCGATCCAATTTAGGAAAGAAATCACGTGCAAACTGTTGACTCCGATCGATTCGATCAGAGCGACCATTGAAGAGTATCAGACAATCCTCCCCATAGTCCTGAAAGATTTCCTCCATCACTTCAAAAGCTGAATCAGGGTCGTTGACCGCAAAGCCATTCACAAAGGTAAAGGAACGACTCCCTTGTATGACCTTAATAGCTCGCAAAGCTCCCGGGTCTGGATTCGCTTTCAACATCCCTTTAAGAGCAATCTCACGATCAATATCCAAAGCCTCCGCCACAGCTAAGCTAATAGCCACATTGTTTGGGAAAACCTTGAAATCAAAAGAATCCAGATAATCGTCTGGAATCAATGATTCATCGGCAACAAAGACTTTGGTATTCCGTTTTTTCGCGATATCTGTAAAGTATTCCCGATATTCATTATCTTGAATCACCAATGTTCCGTTATAGGGAATGCTTGATGTAAAGGCAAGCGCCACCTCATCGAGGGTTGGCCCCATCACATCCATATGGTCTTCCAAGACATTCACAATGACGCCAATATTCGCTTGAATCATCTCTTCTTGATAAATGCGTTGATACTCAGGGTCAACGGCCATGCACTCACAGACCAAAGCATCCACTTCTTTTCCTGCCGCATAGTCAATCACATCCAGTTGTTCACTGATTGTGACGCCCTTTGGATAACGCTTAATTTCATGTTCTTCTTTTTCTTGATTAAAAATCATTCTTGGAGCGGTTCCCGTTGTTTTTCCAATGCTCTCATAACCGGCTTCCGCTAAAACTGATGTAATCAGTCGGGTAATCGTCGATTTGCCTCGAACACCGTTCACATTAATCCGTAACGGTATCTTCGCAAGATTCGCTTCATTCCTTTTTTTCTCACTCACTCCCAAAAATAAAAGGAGTGCTAAGGAAGCGACAACAACAAATAGTTCCATAGTATCCGTTTTGGAAACTTCCTCCTCACTTTTTTCAAAATCAATATGATTATACCATATTTCCCTGTGAACTCACATCTTGCTTTTTCGCAAGCCAAAAAGATTTCTTTTCCCAGGAAATAAAATCATATAAAGCTTTCTTATTATGAAAGTTTTTCTTAAAAGAAGCAAGCAAAGCTTCCATAAAAAACTTCTTTTCACATAATTATCGTAATCCTAAGATAAAACAAAGCTCTTTTTCAAAAAAACAAAGAAAAAGAACTCTTATAAAAAAAGAGTCCTCTACTCAGCTAATATATAAAAAATCCAGCCTAGCTGAAACACTTTTAGAGATCGTTCAAAAGTCGAATTTTAAAAACCAGTGCTTGAGAACTTTTGTCTATCAACATGGCTGTAACCCATTTGGGGGCGAGATCGCTGTCATTTTGATATTCTAATAGCGTGGCGTAAACAAAATTTCTCTTTGGATGATCACGAATAATCATATCGACCGTCTGCTCAACATCATCCAGAGAATAATAACTTCCCTCCGGTGCATAGGCTACAGAGATATCTTTATCTTGATGAATATGAGCATAATAACGTTCATAAACACTTTCGCCGTCTTCATAAAGCTTTCGAGCTTGTTTTTTGGGAAGCAAGGGTTCAAAGAGCGTAAAGTTTTGATAAAGTTGATCTTTACGAGAGTCACGACTGTCATAATACTCTGAACCATCTTCAACAACATAATTGATATCCGGTCGAGCCCCGGAGTTTAAATGCGCAGTCCCTGCAAACAAGAGATTGGGAATGCTGTCACCCTCACTTAAACTGTGACGAAAAGGAATTAGATGTGTTCGATGCCAAAGGAAGACTTTCTTTCCATTGATAACACGGTTAAAACGATCCGCCAAAAACTGATAACCTGGAACATCGGCACTGCGTCGTGAATCTTCACTTCTTTGAAAGCTTTGCTTGCGCGCCAATTCTCGATTCTTTCGCAGCTCAGCCGCGTTGCTATGCACCGCAGCTCCGACAATCCGGTCTTGACCACGGCTGGTTTTTTCTCGATCCACAATCACAACCGTTCCGATGGGAAGATCTTCATAAAAAATAGAATATTCAAATTCTTTACGACTAGCGATACGATGAACCGGCTTTTCGATTGCTTCATGACTTGAGGACTTGGTCTTAAAGGATGATTCCAAAAGATTTCTCAATGAACTGAAAGCTTCATTAACAGAAGTAAAAACATTGCGCAAACGCGGATGAAGATGGATGCCTTTTTCATCTTTAATAAGGTTTCTTTTTAAAAAGACAAAACTTGTCAGGATCAAAAAGAAGATGAAAGATCCACTTGTCCTAAAATCATCGTAAGCATAACAATGACTTCCACAAGAAAGGGATTTAAAACTGTGATACAAGGTATAAAGCATGCTGTAAAGAAGAAAAAGATCCCAGTAGCGTTCTACCTTTTTAACCATGTTTTGAAAGAAT
>JASLJD010000138.1 GCA_030152625.1 Erysipelothrix sp. | reverse complement strand
CTTGTCCTAAAATCATCGTAAGCATAACAATGACTTCCACAAGAAAGGGATTTAAAACTGTGATACAAGGTATAAAGCATGCTGTAAAGAAGAAAAAGATCCCAGTAGCGTTCTACCTTTTTAACCATGTTTTGAAAGAATTCCTTGTGACGATTGGATAAAAAATAAATAGGAAAAAGAAGCGCTAAGCCAATCGTTGAAAGCTTAAAAAACCAGATGAGTCCTAAATGGCTCAGAAAATAATAAATCGGCGGTAAATGCCAAAGTTTCAAAATGACAAAATAAAGAAACAAGGAAAAAAGCCATCCAAAAAGAACTAAGATGACTAAACGCCCCGGATTTCGAAGATAAAAACGAAATAATTCTTGCAAGATCAGATCGCCCCCTTAATTCGCTTGCTTTCTTTGAAAGAGCGCATAGAGATGCCGTCCTTCAAAATAATGTGTTTCAAGAAAAATCAAATACAATAAAAGTGGAATGAATTGAAAAATCAATTGAAGAATAGATTGATACGCATTCGTAAAAGAGAACCAAGCAAAGAAAAGACCATAAAGAATGGCCACCCATTTGTTTTTGAAAACTAAGCCCACAACTAAGAGAAAATACATCAAATACTCCCAAAAATGTGCCGATCTTTGATAAAAAAGATAAGGCAGCCACAAACACATGAAAGCAAGATATAAATAGGCAATTATTTTAGAAATGCGATAAACATTGCTTTGGCGATATTTTTCATCTTCACGCCGACGATATGCTGCTTCCCTTTCAAGCAAAATATCTTGTCTTCTTTTTTCCATTAGATTCTCTAATTGACGACTTCTTTTTCGGCCTGTATAAGCTGTATAAGCCTCATTCATCCCATAGTCAATCAAAAAATTGTAAGCATCTAAATCATCGATCATCGACTTCATTGTATCCAAGTAAGTGAAAGCAATCGGATTCCGTGTCTCCATAGCATAATCTTGCGGACGGCCACCATATTCTGACATAAATCGACGAAAAGCAATCGAAACAATATCTTCTGGAATCTCGCTACCACGATGCTTATAATGATCCATTGCCGAATGGGCCAAATCATAAAGATGAAGTTGAAATAAAATTTCACTGGCCTCTTCTTGGATATCTTTTAGACGGCTTTGAATATTGCGATAATAAGGATCTTCCTTTTTGTTTTCATTTTCTTTAAAACGAAGAACATAATTTTCAGCGATCTCTTGACTCAAATTCCACATCCTATCCCTCCCCCTGATGCTCTTATATTAGCATGTTTTCACTGCTTTGCAGCATCCAATTCTCTTTATTTCACAAAAAACCTGTCGATAAGCGAAAGCGCTTAAATAAACAAGCTTTTGAATTCAGAGAAATAAATAGAAAAATATTTCTGAATTTTTAAATGGGGGACATGTTAGAATAAAAGAAAAGCAAAAAGCTTAGCAATACCCATGCTTTAAAAAGGAGGCAAAGATGAAATACCTTCACTTTCAAGTCAAAAAGATCGATCATTATGTCGCTTATAGTCAAAGCGCCTATCATTACTTAGCTTTTACAAAAACATCCCTCGAAAAATATCTCAAAACACTTCCAAAATCAATAGAACTTAAAAAAGGACAGGCCCAAGATATCCATGATCTCATTTTTGCTTTGGAAAACTATTATCAAAAGAAATCGTTTCACTTTGATCTAGCTCTCAAAATAGAAGGAACAAAGTTTCAAAAAGAAGTTTGGAAGCAAAGCTTAAAGATCCCTTATGGTGAAACCATCTCCTATCAAGAATTAGCCATCCAAATGGGCAGTGCCAAGAAAACAAGGGCTGTTGCGAACGCCTTGGCTAAAAACCCTCTGCTCATCCTTATCCCCTGTCATCGTGTTATCGGAAGCGATGGTCAATTAAAGGGTTATCGTGATGGTCTTATCTATAAAGAAATGCTGCTTTTACTTGAGCAAGAAAAAAACGCCTTTTAAAAGGCGTTTTTTCTTAGTCTTTGACCGGTTCAGGATAGTCAATTCCCTTAGTGTCAACCGTCACTTTTTTCATTTTTTGTTCGGCCATGGCGAGAGGTTTATCCATCCCATCCGTTGGTGCCGACACAATCTCATCCACCACATCCATACCGGAGAGAACCTTTCCAAAGGCTGCATACTCACCATCAAGATGAGGCGATTTTTCCGTCATGATAAAAAATTGTGAACCTGCACTGTTTGGATCCATCGTACGAGCCATCGAAATCACAGCACGATCATGAGATAAATCGTTCTCAAAGCCATTGCTTTGAAACTCCCCTTTGATGCTATAACCGGGTCCACCTGTTCCATTACCACTTGGATCGCCACCTTGGATCATAAAACCTGGGATGACACGATGAAAAATCACGCCATCATAAAAGCCTTTTTCCACAAGAGAAATGAAATTATTGACCGTGTTCGGTGCAATTTCTGGATACAATTCGATTTCAATTTCACCATCATTTTCCATGACAATGGTCACAACTGGATTGCTTGCGTCTTGAGACATTGTAATCTCTCCTCCTTTTTGACAAGATGTTAGGATCAAAAGCACTAGAAAAGCATAAAATATTTTTCGCATACTTCCACCCAATCTTTCCTAAACCATATTATAAAAGGAAAAGAAAGTTTATGCAATATCAAACCAATCGATGTTTCCACTGTCCAAATGATACGCAGCCGAAAGAACTTGCACTCTATCAGCAAAAGCATGCTTGACTTCACTGGCTGTTTTCTTAGCGTGTACTTCGACAGCTTCATCGATACTGGATGTTTCAAAAACATGATTATGGATACGTTCCACCAATTCATAGAGTGCCGCTTCCTGAGGTGGCTCATCGCTTTTCGCTACAGTGACTGCCCCACAATCATAATGTCCCAAAACAAGAATCAAAGGAACATCCAAAACATTCACCGCATACTCCATGCTCCCTAAGGCCGCATCGCTTAAAACATTCCCTGCATTTTTCACAATAAACAAAGAACCCAATGCTTGATCAAAAACAATATCCGGGGAAATTCTCGAATCCGAACATGTTAAGACAATGGCAATGGGTTCTTGTTTTTCAGCCATCGCTTGAAAATCTTCTTTATGATGAAGACTGTTTTCAAGCTTTTGTTCGACAAAACGTGCATTGCCTCTTTTCAAAATTTCAAGAGATTTTTTCCATTCCATAGAACATCCTCCTTGAACACAGTCTATCGTTTCCCCTGTTCAAAAAGAAGCGAATGTCATGAAAGAGACAAGA
>JASLJD010000125.1 GCA_030152625.1 Erysipelothrix sp. | reverse complement strand
TCAATATAAGCTATCTATATGGCCCTGTCAACATTTCTATGCTTTACTTAGATAAAAAACAATGATTCTTTTAAATTTTTCTTTTAACTTCGATCCCAGACTTAAATTCAATTGTTAGCTTTCTTTCATGAATCGTTATTTTTTCAATCAATCGTCTTATCAGTAAATCATCGTATATTTCGAGTTGTTGCGGTTGTTCCTTTAAAAATTTTGTCATTTCTTCAATCCGCTGTCTAAGTCCTTCTCGTGCTGCATTCTTTAACATTACTTCCTGCTTCAACTCTCGCAATCGATATATTTCTTCCGCTACATCATCGTAATCTTCTTTTGAATTTGCGAGTCTGAGCAGTTCCATTTGAAGTTCTTCTAACTTTTCATCAATACCCACTGTTGGTTTATCTGCATTTTCATTCAAAACTGTTTCAATATTTTCTATTAATATGTTCAAGTAATTATCTTTGTTTCCCAAGACTTCATTGATTGCATGAACAATGGCTTGCTGGAGTTCATCTTCTCTGATTGTTTCTGCACTGCAAAGATGTGTTTTTCTTTCTAGTCTGCTGACGCATCGCCACACGATGGATCTGTATCCGCGGTTATTCCAATGCACCCTTCGGAAAACATCTTCACATTCTTTGCAAAAAACAATACTCGACAAAGCATACTTGCTGCTATACACTCGTTTCTTTCCAGTTTTTCCGTTTCGAATATTTGCTCTTCGCATCATTTCTTCTTGAACTTGTAAATAAATCTCTCTTGGAATGATTGGCTCGTGGTTATTTTCGACATAATATTGTGGAACATGACCGTTATTGACAACTCGCTTCTTTGTTAAAAAATCTACTGTATATGTTTTTTGAAGTAATGCGTCTCCGATATATTTTTCATTTTGCAATATCTTTTTAATTGACTCTGGTCGCCACTTTGTTCGGTTAGCTGCGGTAAGTATTTCATCCGCTTCAAGTCCACGAGCTATTTGAACCAAACTAGCTCCTTCTAAATATTCCCGGTAAATCCGTTTCACAACTTTCGCTTGCTCTGGGTTTATGACTAGTTTGTTGCTCTCATCTTTGGTATAGCCTAGAAAGCGATTATGGTTCACCTGCACTTCACCTTGCTGATATCGGTATTGAATTCCAAGTTTTACGTTTTGACTAAGTGACTGACTTTCTTGTTGTGCTAGGGATGCCATGATGGTGAGCATAATTTCACCTTTGGCATCCATTGTATTGATATTTTCCTTTTCAAAAAACACAGGTATTTCTTTATCCTTAAGTTGTCTAATGTATTTCAAACAGTCCAAGGTGTTTCTTGCAAAACGACTGATTGACTTTGTGATGATCATGTCGATTTTTCCATTCATGCTATCTTCAATCATTTTATTAAACTGCTCACGCTTTTTGGTGTTTGTTCCAGAAATTCCATCGTCCGCATAAATGCCTGCCAACTCCCATTCAGGATTGTTCTGAATAAAGGTAGTATAGTGTTCCACTTGAACTTCATAACTAGTTGCTTGTTCTTCACTATCTGTTGATACACGACAATAAGCTGCCACTTTTAATTTTTTCTTATCCTCTGTATCGACATTTCTTGTTCTTCTTCTCGCTGGGATAACTGTTACACTTCTTGCTAAAGCCATTTTAAGTCACCTCTTCTTTTATTAAGCTATAAACATATTCTGCTTGTTTAATGGGATTGTCGTATTTGTTTTCCACTTTTCCGATTGTAAATTCAAAACATGGTGTAAATGTTTCTCCCGCTTTCGTTTTATTTAAACGCCCTAATTTTTTCGCTCGTTTAAACCTTTCTTCTTTCAACTGTTCAAATTGCTCTTTTAATATTAATCTAGGGAATATTTCATTTCCCAGATACCTTTCATCTGTTAATATTCTTGTAATTCCACCATGTGATCGATTAATACCAGAATTCTTTGCTGCATCAGCTAAAGATTGGCCTGATAAATATGATTTGATTAAATGATTTAATTGCTCAGCTTCTCTGGCATGAATTTCAATTTTGCCGTTTATTATTGTATATCCAAAGGGCGTATGTGCCATCAACGTTCAATCCTTTCCCTAAGTGTAATGCCACATTTCAAATGAAATCCTATCTCATGTGGTGAATATACGATTATCTTTTTTACAATGTCTTGAAAAGATTCTTCATCAAATACATTTATGAAATTTCCCTGCTTAAAACATTTAATGAGCCGCTTCACTTCACTTAGCTGATTTGAACCGTCATTGATTAGATATAGTAACTGGTTTCTTTCTTCTTTTAACTTTATATGCTGGTGGGTCAATTCGAGTTTCTGTTCATTAAAAATTGCTGGTTCTAAAAACCCTTTTGCCATTAATTGAATTAAAGTATTAAGTTCATCTTTTGTAACTTCGAGTTGCTCTTCTAGTTCAGTAATCATTTGATAGTTTTCATCTTGATTTGACGCTTCTAGTTGTTTATATAGTGGGATTAACACAGAACTATAACCAAACTTTAGTTTATTCATCATCGTGATAAATGCTTGGTGAATACGTTCTTCCCTTATAAAAAGCATCGAACATTCGTTTTTATTTTTAATATGTGTTGAACAGCACCAGGCAATATATTTTTTATGAGTTGAAGTGTGAATTCTTCTTTTAAATGTATCGCCACATTCCGCGCATTCAATCTTTCCTGAAAAAGGATAACGGTTTAAATACTTTCTACTTCCAGCAGCTACATTCTTTTGGCTTGCTTGATATTCTAGCATTCGCTTAGCCGCTTCAAAATCGGCATGTGTGATAATCGCTTCATGATGATTTTCAATTAGGTATTGATCCAATTCACCTTGATTAACCTTTCGATTAAAATGTTCATCAGTAAAAGTCTTTTGAAGCAAAACATCTCCCGTGTATTTTTCGTTCTTTACAATTCCACGTATCGTAGTGCCTGTCCAATTACCATTTCGTTTTGTTGGAATTCTTTCTTCGTTTAGCTGCCTAGCAATGCGTTCAGTTCCCACTCCTTCAAGTACACTGTTGAATATTCGCTTGACCACTTGTGCCTGCTCTTCATTTACAACAACCTGTTCATCGATATAATCGTAACCGTAAGGCGGATACGATAATTTGTACGTTCCACGTTTGAATCGTTGCCTAATCGACCACTTACTGTTTTCTGAAAGTGACACTGATTCGTTTTCAGCAAGGCTACTTAAGATTGAAAGCATGAGTTCACTTTCCATCGAATTTGTATTGATGTTTTCTTTTTCAAAATAAATGTGTACACCTAAGTCCATCAATTTTCTAACCAGTTCTAAACAGTCAATTGTGTTTCTCGCAAATCGACTAATTGATTTTGTTAAAATGAAGTCAATCTTTCCTTTTTCGCAGTCGGATATTAAGCGAAGCAGTTCTGGTCGTCTATCTTTTTTCGTACCTGTGATACCTTCATCGCTGTAAATATCAACAAGCTGCCATTCATCATTATTTTCAATTAAAGTTTTGTAGTGTCGTCTTTGTGCTTCTAAACTAATCAATTGATCCTGGTTCGATGTTGACACTCGTATATAGGCAGCGACCTTTTGTTTCGGTTTTACTACTGAAGATGTTGTCATATCAAGTGTTGTTATCTTTCTCATCCACTCACCCTCCCTTCTTGTATGTGACATATTAGCGTTAGAACACTGTTATATCAAGGTTTATCGCACATTAAAGGGCCTAATGAAGGAGTGAAGTTCTGACGATTTAATTTGTTTATTTGATTGAATTCTTCCTTTGAAATGAGTTCTTTTTCACGTAGTTTCATGAGCATTTTTTCAGCAAGATGATAATGAAGTTCGTTTTGAAGTTGTCCTTCAGTTGGTTTTGATGGTTTATGATTTGGTGTTTGTTGCTCAGATGAGAGTTGTGTCATTCGCATATGGTTTTCCTCCTAAATAGTCTTCTACCTATATGCGAAAAAAAGTGGGAATTCGAACCCTTATTTCTGTAATATGTCGATTAATAGTTGATATGTAATTGAAGTTCTAGATATAATGAAAGTAGATTATTCAACAAACGGGCCATTTTGTGGAAT
>JASLJD010000104.1 GCA_030152625.1 Erysipelothrix sp. | reverse complement strand
GGTTGATGTGAGCTTTAAAAAGTTCCATCAAGCTTTATCTATTCGCGATGATCAGCTTGTTTATGAAGAAATCAATGCGATTTTTATTGATTTAAAAAAGAAACAAGCCCTTCCCGACTACATTCGTTACATTGCTTTTGTGTTAGTATCGGATATTTATCGAGAATTTGGTTCGAATGAAGAAGACACGATGAACGATGCGGTCCAAAAAATTTATCATGCCGAAAATATTGTCGGGATAGAAGCGGTTATCTATGATGTTTACAATCGAATTCAAAAAGATATTGACTTCAATACATACAGTCCCTTAATTAAAGAGTTGTTGATTATTTTAATGAATCGATTTCATGAAGATCTTAGCTTAAGTATGATTGCTGAGGAGTTGCATGTTAATCCAATGTATTTAGGCCAACTTTTTAAAAAAGAATTAGGGATTAACTTTTCAAAATATCTCAATTCAGTTCGAATTCAAGAAGCCCAAGTATTGTTATTAAATACGAATTTAAATATCAGTGAAATTGCTGAAAAAGTAGGCTATTCTAGTTCAGGCTATTTCTATAAGAAGTTTAAAAAAGAATGCGGATTATCACCAAGTGAATATCGAAATGAGTACCAAGTATCATGATTTTTTAAATAACTAAGATTGTTTTGTAAGTGATGAGAGAGTCATTACATTGCTAGACTCAATATTTCTTGTCCCATTGCCTTTTTAAATACAGACTGAATGAAGCTCTTTTTTTTGCTAAAATCATGAATCCCATATTTGATGGCTGTTTGTAAAAAGACTGAATTTATCTTTGATTAAAAATAAAAATATTTGACATTACTCATTAAATCATGAATAATAGTGTTAAGAAAAGAAATCAAGACGTTGAAAAGGAAAGTAGTTTTGTGAAAGTCTCACAGAGAGCTTGCGTTAGCTGAGAGCAAGTAGATGGAAGCAAAATGAAAATGGCCTTGGAGTCGCATAACTGAGGTAAATACTTAGGTTATGCCAGGTTCGCCTGTTATAGCGATAGAGTTTGTTGGAACTCGAAGAGGTTGGTATCGTGAGGTATCAACAAATTAAGGTGGTAACATGACACGCTCATCCTTATGGGATGGGCGTTTTTTTTATGTCCTAGAGGTGATGAAAATGAAAGAAACAATTCAAAAATATGAAAATGAAGCCGTTCAACTTGCAAAACACCTATATGCTAACCCAGAAATATGCAATGAAGAATACCTAGCATCCAAACGGATATCAGAACTTTTAGAAAAACATGGATTTACGATTGAAAAAGATATTGCAGGTCATCCAACCGGTTTTATTGCTGATTATCGAAAAGGAAGGGGGCCATCCTTTGCTGTTTTATTAGAATATGATGCGCTGCCAGATTTAGGCCATGCTTGTGGACACCATCTCTTTGCAGCTATTTCTTATCTGACAGCTTTAGCAGGTCAAAGCTTGGTTGATCAATACGGGGGCCACCTCCGAGTCTATGGTACACCGGGTGAAGAGGGTGGCGATAACGGAAGCGCCAAAGCAAGTTATGTCGATGCGGGGCTTTTTGATGATATGGACGCAGCTTTTTGTTTACATCCCGCCTATGAACACGGTCTTACAGTCGCTACAATTGCCAATGCTCCTGTTGAAGTCGTTTTTAAAGGTGCAGCCAGTCATGCAGCGAGTGCTCCTGAAAAAGGTCGTAATGCACTGGATGCCATGGTTTTTCTTTTTAACGGCGTGAATGCCTATCGTGAACATGCCCCCAAAGATGCTTTAATCCATGGGGTTATCTTAGAGGGAGGATCGGCTCCTAATATTGTTCCAGATTACACGCGTGCTCGTTTCTTTATTCGAGCCGACGAATATCAAACGGTCGAAGGAATTTTAAAACGATTCGAAATGATTGTTGCGGGTGCGGCTCAAATGGCTGATTGCGATTACGAATATGGACTGTATCAAAATCCTGTTAAAGAAACATGGCCCTGCCCGAGTTTTGATGCCATTTATTATGAAGAATTACTCAAACGCGGTCATGATGTGGTTGAAAAGGATGGAAGCAGTTTTGGGTCCAGTGATGTTGGGAATGTCTCTCAAATCATTCCAACGATTCAACCCAGTTTAAACATAGCCAATGAAGAGGTCATTCCTCATACCCATGCTTTTAGAGAAGTTTGCAATACACAGATGGCCTATGACCAAATTGCCTTTGGTGCAGAATTGCTTGCTGCGAGCATGGAAAGACTTTTTAAAGAACCTGAAATGCTTGAGAAAATTTCAAAAGAACATAGCAAAATAAGAGAGGAAAAGTTGCAGAATGTATAAAATAAAAAATATCTCGAAAACTTTTTATAAAAAAGATCAGGCAATTGAGGCTGTTAATAATGTTTCTTTTGAAGTTGAAAAAGGCGAGATATATGGGCTGATCGGTTTGAGTGGGGCAGGAAAGAGTACGCTTTTACGTTGCTTAAATTTTTTAGAAAAACCAGATTCTGGAGAAATCTATTTTGAAAATGAAGCGCTAGGTTCTTTTTCTGAAGAAGCATTGCGAAAAAAACGCCAAGAAATTGCAATGATTTTTCAGGGTTTTAATCTTTTTCCATCGAGAACTGTTTTTGAAAATGTAGCGATGCCCTTACAACTTCAAAACATGGATGTGAAAACAAAGGTGGAAAAAGTAGAAAAAGTGTTGAACTATGTTGGCCTAAGTCATCGTAAAAACGCCTATCCCAAAACCCTTTCTGGTGGAGAAGCTCAAAGAGTTGCGATTGCTCGAGCATTGGTCAGTGAGCCGAAAGTATTGCTCTGTGATGAGCCTACAAGTGCCTTGGATCCGCAAACAACGGCGACTATCTTAGATCTCTTAAAAGATCTCAATCGGAAACTTGATTTAAGCATTGTTTTGATTACCCATGAAATGGAGGTTGTTGAAGCCATTTGTGATAAAGTGGCTGTTTTGAAAGAAGGACGTATTGTCGAAAAAGGAAAAATAGAAGATGTTCTTCTTCGTATGAATGATGCTGAAACACAAAAACTACTGCAAATTCCTTGGCGTATTCAAGCAGCGAAGAAAAAACAGAAGGAAGATCATAAACTCCTTTTAGTCAATGAGCGATATGCTGATTTCATTGAGCGTAAGATTTTAAATCAAGTACTTGATTTAAAATTAAAAGACTATCATACAGAACAATATGTTTCTTATCTTCTACAAATTCCTGAAAAGAAGCTGGAAGGTATCATGAATCATTATGATGAAGCGTTATATTGTGAGGTGATTTAATAATGGAAAAAATAATGCCTAACGTCTATCGCTATGCCACACCTTTTAAAACAAGCATTCTTGAAACAATGTGGATGATGCTTCGCAGTTCAATATGGATTTTAAGTTTTGGCTTAATAATCGGTGTCTTATTGGTTTTAACTCGCAAAGATGCTCTTTATGAAAATAAATATATTTATACGACTCTTAATCAAAGCATCAATGTTTTGCGTTCGATTCCTTTCATTATTTTATTGACTGCACTGATTCCTATTACGAAAAAAATATCTGGAACTTATATTGGCCTAAATGGTATTATCTTTCCTTTAGTGGTTGCTTCCACTCCTTTTTTTGCAAGACAAGTTGAAATGGCTTTATTAGAATTGGATGCGGGTCTTATCGAAGCAGCCCAAGCTATGGGTTTTTCTAAAATAAGCATTGTTTTTAAAGTTTACTTAAGAGAAAGCATTCCCAGTCTTTTACGAGCTGTAAGCATGACTTTGATCAGTCTTTTAGGTTTGACAACATTAGGAGGTGCTGTCGGAAGTGGTGGTTTAGGAGATTTTGTGATTCGTTATGGACATGTCAAAAATAACATCGATGTCTCACTTGTTGCGGTTGTAATCATTTTATTTTTTGTCTTATTTATTCAAACAAGTTTAAATCTTCTTATTTCTTTATGGGAGCGTGAACGAAAATGAAAAAAATATTGCTTTTATGTTTAACTTTAGTTTTTTTAGTCGCTTGTCAAGGTGAAGTAAAGCAAGAAAAAATTAAAATCGCTTTAGTTGGCCAAGATCAGGTATCCAGTTGGGAGCGAGTGATTGAAAAGGCAGAAAAAGAGGGGATTGAAGCAGAGCTGGTTCTCTTTAATGACTACACACAGCCTAATCGTGCACTTCACTATGCTGAGGTAGACATGAATGCATTTCAACATTATCATTTTTTAGAAAATGAAGTCGAAGAAAACAATTATGAAATCGAAGCAATATCGGAAACATTTTATTTCCCTTTAGGTATTTATTCTCAAAATATTAAGGAGCTTGATGAGCTAAAAAAAGGGGCTAGAATTGTGATTCCTAATGATCCAAGCAATGGCAGCAGGGCGTTAAAACTTCTTGCAGATGAGAATTTGATCAAACTCACAGAAAACGAAGTTTTATATGATTTAGAAAGTATTGAAGAAAACCCTTATGAATTGGAAATCATCGAAATGGATGCAGCGACAATCCCCAGTTCTTTAGATGATTCTGATTTAAGTGTCATCAATGCTGGTATTGCGGTTGATAACGACCTGAATCCTCTAGAAGACGCTTTAGTTTTAGAATCCCTGGATGAAGAAAACCATGCTTATGTAAATGTTATTGTAGTAAGAAGTGAAGATAGTGAAGAAGAAAAGTTCAAGAGAATTGTTGAACTTTATCATGAAAAAGATGTTTTTGAAATTGTGCAGGAAGAAACCTCTGGCGCAGCCATGCTTCTACCATAAAATAAAATGAATAGCTAGAAATCAGGACTCATTTTTCATCTTTGTATCGATGAAAAACTTGAAAAAATGCATAGTTTTTGATATTATTTTCTTAGTTAGTGTCGTATGGTCTAAAGGGCAAGACTCACAAAGATGGAAATAACTTCTGTGGGTACTTGCCTTTTTTACACAAGAAACGAGGGGAATATGCATTTCTTTAGAAGATTGGGAACAGCCTTGATGCTACCGGTTGCGGTTTTACCTGCAGCGGGTATTTTGATGGGTTTAGGTTATTGGATTGATTTTTTATCATCGGGACAAGCACAGCTTTTTTCTCAATTGTTGATTCAATCTGGGAGCGCAATTATGGATTTTTTGCCGCTTTTATTTGCAGTTGGCATCGCCTATGGCTTATCTAAAGATCGAAGTGGACATGCAGCGATTGCAGGCCTACTGGCATTTTTAGTTATGGAACGAGTTTTAACAGAAGATGTTGTTGCCTTGCTTCATCAGATTGAAGTTG
>JASLJD010000071.1 GCA_030152625.1 Erysipelothrix sp. | reverse complement strand
CTTAGAGAGAAAAAATCAGAATAAAATTCGAGTATTTCTTGAAACTCTTTAGATTTTGGATCTAAGTAAGAACAAATGTGAATAACCCTCGTCGGATTCAAAAATTTCGCATCATTTAAGAAAAGACAACTGCTACGGTGTAGACCTGGCAATTTACCAAGATAGTGTAAATGAGGTTTTTTCCCAAGTTGACTATCTGCTACAGCGCGAGTATTGGAAGTAAGCGGTACAACAAACATCTTACCCCGAAGCATTTTCAAAACAAGCCCCATATGTTGGTACGCACATTCCAATCGATATGTACAACCATAGTCAAGATAACAAATATCCCCTTCTTCGATGCTGATATCAACATCCGAAGCCTTTGTTAAATCCGAACGCTTGATACGGTTATGTTTACTAATCAATTCCTGTCTCTGCCGCTCTAAAGGCATGGAATCTAAAAAGTTCCGATACTCCTCCATATAATTTAAAACGCATTCCTCATGTATTTCTTCAGAATACTCAGTCAAAAGACTTTCTTCAATTTTATATGACATTGACCCTCCCTATCTTTCCATCCTTCATTTTGACTATATATTAGAATTGATTGTATCTGCAAACACTGTACATTATTAAATATCATTTTAAAATATTTCTCCTATATTTTAAAATGATAAGTTAATAACCTCTTTTATTATATTATAAAAAAATAAAATTTCAAAAAAAACAGTCATAAAAAATCAAGCACAGCTCTTTTTGGGAAGAACAGTGCTTGATTTTTTCATCTTTATAAAGGCTTATTCAACCAAATCTAAATTCTCAAGCATGATACCTGTACCTTCCGCAACACATGTTAATGCGTTTTCTGCAACGTAAACAGGAATACTGAGCTCATGTGAAATAAGTTGATCGAGTCCGTGAAGTAAAGCTCCACCACCCGTTAAAACAATACCTCTTGTAACAATATCTGCTGATAATTCTGGAGGTGTTTGCTCCAAAACCGTACGACATGCCCGAACAATCTCCTGGAGACTTTCCTCCATCGCAGCCGCAGTCTCTTCTGCTTTCAGTGTAATTGTATTTGGAAGACCTGTAACAAGATCTCGACCACTAACTGCAATCGATCGTTGCTCTAAGCTCTCAATATCTTTAACCCAAGCTGTTCCAATATGTTTTTTAATTTCTTCAGCAGTACGATCACCAATCAATAATTTGTACTCATCTTTAACATATTTAATAACATCTTGGTCCAAGCTATCACCTGCAATTTTAAGCGATGTGCTGGTAACGATTTCTCCTAAAGACAAAATAGCAACATCCGTCGTTCCACCACCGATGTCAAGAACCATCGAACCGGTTGGTTTCGCAATGTCTAGGTTTGCACCGATTGCCGCGACTTTGGGCTCTTCTTCAATATAAACACGTTTAGCCCCAGCACGATAGGCGGCATCACTGATCGCCTTACGTTCTACTGAAGTAATATTTGAAGGACAGCAAATCAAAATAGTTGGGCGAGAAAAAATACCCTTTAAATTTAATTTACGAACGAAGTATTGAAGCATCATTTCCGTCACTTCAAAATCAGCAATCACACCATCTTTCAATGGGCGGATGGCCATAACACGACCCGGTGTACGACCTAACATATCCTTAGCGTCTTGCCCTACAGCAAGACATTTTTTTGTTTCCGCGTCAATCGAGACAACTGAAGGCTCATCGATGATGACCCCTTCACCTTTCACATACATTAAAATATTTGCGGTACCCAAGTCGATACCTACAGCTTTAGAAAACATAGAACAAAACCTTCCCTTCAAATTTTTACGATTTAAATGACAGCATAACGAGAAATCCCCATTAGAAATTGCGCTACACCATAAGCTAAAGCAAGTGATAATAGCACATATAAAAGTTGTATTTTGGTTTCAGAATGCCTACGAGCAATCTTTTCAAAATGCACGCCTGATAATGCATACGCCGAGGCCGCAAATGAAACAATATAAAGTAATATTCGAATAATATCGTGCATATATTTCACCTCTTATAACTATACCAAAGAAAAGAAGCTTTTTCCATTGTTTGAAAGTGAAAAATAAAAGAACTTTATCGTTGAAGCAATAAAGTTCTTCCCAAAGACTCTACTTTGTACCAAAAATACGGTCTCCTGCATCACCTAAACCAGGAACAATGTAGCCATTTTCATCAAGTTTTTCATCAAGAGACGCAAGAAAAATATCGACATCAGGATGACGTTTTTTAATCAATTCGACACCTTCAGGTGCACCCACAAGGCATACCAACTTAATACTTTTGGCGCCACGTTTTTTCACCATTTCAATCGCTGCATCAGCACTGCCACCTGTTGCAAGCATCGGATCTAAAACCAAGACCTCTGCCTCATTTAAATTTTCAGGAAACTTAGCAAAATACTCATGCGGCTCCAAAGTTTCTTCATCACGATAAACACCCACATGCCCTACTTTTGCTGTTGGAATTAAGGATAAAATACCATCCACCATCCCTAAACCAGCACGAAGAATCGGAACAAGAACAATATCACGATTCAGCTCGTGTGTTTCATAAGGACCCACTGGAGTCTCAATATTCACAGGATCTAACTTAATATCTCGAGTAATTTCATAAGCCATCAAGCCTGCCACTTCATCCAAATTTTGACGAAAATCTTTTGTGCCTGTCTCCTTACGACGCATTTGTGTTAACTTATGAGTAATCATTGGGTGATTTAAAACTGTAATCATATTTATTCTCCTCTCAACGGAAATTGACGACTGAAAGCCTTCACTTCAGCTTCAATTTCACTTAAAATTTCTTCATGATCATAATTTTTCAATGCTCGATCGATCCAATCAGCGATTTGAACAAAATCTTTTTCTTTTAGGCCACGACTTGTCATTGCCGGTGTTCCCAGTCTTAAACCACTGGTCACCGCAGGACGTTCACTATCAAATGGAATAGCATTTTTATTCGTTGTAATCCCAACCTTATCCAAGATAATTTCCGCATGGGCCCCTGTCATTCGAAGACTGTTTTTAAGATCTAAAAGCAATAAGTGATTGTCGGTTCCATCACTCACCAGACGATAATCCAGTTCTTTAAAACGTTGAGCAAAAGCGGCCGCATTCGCAATGACCTGCTTTTGATAATCCTTAAAATTGTCTTGTAATGCCTCATGAAAACACACTGCTTTTCCAGCAATTTGTTGCATTAAAGGTCCACCTTGAATCCCTGGAAAAACATTGCGATCCAATGCACGAGCATATTCTTTTTTACATAATATGACACCACCACGAGGGCCTCTTAGCGTTTTATGCGTTGTGCTCGTCACAAAGTCGGCATATGGAACCGGGCTCGGATGTAAACCCGCTGCAACAAGCCCTGCAATGTGGGCCATATCAACCATTAAATACGCACCGACTTCATCAGCGATCTCTCTAAATTTCTTAAAATCAATCATCCTTGGATACGCACTCGCACCCGCTACAATGAGCTTGGGTCTTGTTTCTAGAGCCAAATCTCGAACTTGTTGATAGTCAATTTGCTCCGAATGTGGATCGACACCGTAAGAAAAAAA